>DAOWGL010000042.1 GCA_030637455.1 Candidatus Nitrosopumilus sp.
ATCTTCTTGTCCAATTAAACAAAGATCTACTGTTGATAATGAATTTACTAATTCTTGCCTTTGTTCTTGTGAATGAAGCGGTCTTCTTTTCTTCATTTTAACTGCTGTATTGTCAGTTGCAACTACAACAACTAAAACATCCCCTAGTTCTTTTGCTGCATTTAATGTGTGAATATGTCCTGGATGAATAATGTCAAAAACACCTCCAGCTAAAACAACACAGAGTGAATTCCTTCCTTTTTCAGTAAGGGAATTTCTATCTTCATTAACAAATTGGTTTTTAATTAAATCATCAATTTCTGAATTAATAATATCTTCAGAGAGCATAGTTTTTTTCTTGAGGATTTCTAATGCTTCCTTTCCTTCAATTTGGCAGACAAATATGATGGATAGTATGGTTTTTTGACTTTGTTCCAATGTTTTTTCTATTTTTGACCCTCTCTTTAATTCATCGCAAAAAATTACATTTTTGGATCAAGGCCTTTTGCCAATCTTAATGCATCAACAAGACCATCTGCATACCCTATACTCAATATTGCCACCTCATCTTGACCATCTTCTAGAAATTTTTCTGCATCCTTGACATACAATTCAGCATTTTCTAAAATTCCTTGAAATTCTTTTTGATCTTTGTATAATGCCTCTACCTCTTCCAATGCCTCTCGAACCATTGGAACATATTTTTTCATCATCTGAATGGAAATTTTCTTTGTTTTTTCTGTATTGTCAAACGGTTCATCAATACATTGTCCAAATAATTTCAAAGCGTCTGATTCAGTAAAGTGTAGTCTACCTGGAATAATTACAGTATGTGGAGGCTTGCCAAAGTCAATTTTTCTCAAACTTGATATTTTACCCGAAATAATTTTTTGATCTTTGAATCCTATTCTGGATGCTACAATTACATATGTTGATGGGCTAATGACATTTCTTATTTGACCTTTTTCAGTTTCTAATAATCCATTTAATGCATCTTTAGGATCTAAGAAAAAATCCTTGTCTTGATTATATTCTAAGAGAAGTACAGTATGATTACCTTCAATGATATTTTTGTATATTACATAATATGGGGTTGTTAGTGATTTCATTTCACTCATAATTGTAGCAATTCTCCCTACTTTGTAAAAATGCAAACCACATTCTCCTATCATTGAAGTTAGTGAGGACGCTGCATGGATTGAATGTGTTTTAATTTTATCTTCAATTGCTCTTGTTCTCAATTCGATATGGGTTGTAGCGATGTAAGGATCTCCATATGCTAATAAAACCACTTTTTTTTTCTTTGAATTTTTTAAAATTTCACTACCGTCTTCAACTAACCATCTTTTTGCAAGTTTGAATTCTCCTTTTGTTGCATTTTTAATTTTTGTTAAATCTGATTTTGCTATTGGACTGGTAAATTGTTCTAAATACACAATATCTGCTTTTGATAATACGTCTAATGCCTCACTAGGAATAGACTTGAATCCAGAAATCCCTAAACCGATAAACCACAGCATTATTGAATATTTTTATCGTGAAGTCTTTTTAAATGCTGTAGTGTTTTCTTGAGAATTTCTATTCCTCTGAGATATTCATCTACTGAAACTTTCTCATCAATTGTATGAGCTTCATGAGGATCACCTGGCCCATAAGTTACAACTGGAATCCCCCATTGATTTCCAAGAACGTTCATGTCTCCTGTACCTGTTTTTCTAATCAAAGTAGGTCGTGAATGTTCAGTTTCCATTATGCCTAGAGTAAATGCTCTAACTAGCGGTGAATTGTGTGGTGCTTCAAATGGTTCAGTCTCATCTAAAATTGAATAAAATGCTTCTACCTCTCTTTCTTGAGATATTTCTTTGACAAGTGTTGCAATTTTTTGTTCAATTGTTTTACAATTCATATCTACTGGAATCCTAATATCAAAAGTTGTTTCACAATCTTTTGGAGTTACATTGTGACTTGTTCCTCCTTTTACTTCTGTCATTGTAGCAGTCAATAGCATTCCTTTTGTTTTACCTTCTTGATTTACTTCTAGTTTTTCTTTTAATTCTCTTGCAAATACCATGGATTCTAAAATTGCATTCTTTGATAACCATGGTGCACTTGCATGAGAACTATCCTCCACACTAATTTTGAGATTTATTGCTAGTCTTCCCTTGTATGCAATTGTTACTTTTTTAATTCCACTTGGTTCTCCAAAAACTGCGTAATCAATATCCATCTTTTTCTTGACTAAATTTTTAATTCCTGTTGCATTTCCTTCTTCATCTACTGCCCCGACAAAAATTATTGTTCCATTATTATTTTGAATTGAAGCTGCAGCAAATAACATTGCCATTAATGGCGCTTTTGCATCAGATGCTCCTCTACCATAAAGTGAATCTCCCTCTTTTCGAACCTTGACCTTTCCTGGTACTACATCCATGTGTCCACATAACATAATTCTTGGAGCGCCAGAACCTTTCTTTGCAATTACATTGCCAACTTCATCTATCTGGATATCTTCAAATCCTAAATCATCACATTTATCCGCTAAAAATTCAGCCATTGGTTTTTCACTTAGTGATGGAGTGTAAAGTCTGAGTGCTTTCTCTAGCATCTTGACTGCAAATCTTGGTGTTACTGTAAAATGAGTGTCCAATTCTTACTTTTCTACCTTCAGTGCATAATCTAGCATTAAGGAAGGAATGTCTACTTCACATACTCTAACTGTGTTTTTGTATTCTGTTGTATTGTTTACCTCATGTACAACTAGCCCTTTCTCATCACTTTCCATCAAATCTACACCTACGATATCTCCTTGAATTGCATGTTTTGCTTTAATACACATCTCTTCCATTTCTTGTGTTACTTCACATGGCTCTGCCACTCCGCCTAATGCCATGTTTGTTTTCCAATGCTTGGATGATCTGTAGATTGCTGCAACTATTTTATCTCCTACCATGATTGCTCTAATGTCTCTTGGTGGTCTTTTTACAAATTCTTCTAAATAATGAACTTGGTAAATTGGATACATGTTCTCTCTACTTTCAATAACTCCTTCAGCTGCATCTCTATCATTTAATTTTGAGATTAATCTTCCCCAACTACCAACTGTTGGTTTGATCACCCTTGGATATCCTTGTGTATCTAATGCTTCTAGTGCCGCATCTTTTGAAAAAGCTACAGTTGCATCTGGCGTTGGAACTCCAAATTTTTTTAATAACATATGTGTAAATAATTTATTTCCTGCAAACACTCCTGTGTTTAAACAGTTGATTACTTTGACACCTAACCCTTCAAGAGCTGCAGTTGAATGTAAATTTCTATAGTAACTTACACATCTCTGAATGACTACGCCATAATCTTCTGGTTTTTTTTCTAAGTTTATTGCTAATTTTTTACAATCGACCATCTGGATGTTGATGTTCTTTTTTTTGCCTGCTTCTAGTAGAGCTTTTTCTTCCCAACGGATGGAATCGTAAAGAATGGTAACATCAGGACTCACTGTCCCCAATCCTCGCCAACCGTTTGGGCCGGCTTTAGATCGAAACCGTTTGAACCTTTAGATAATTCAAAACTTGCGCCACATTCCGGACATGTTACAATCTCCCCTTCAAGTGCATCACTTGGTATGGAAATATCTGCATCACATTCTTCACATTTTGACATATTTTCTCTTCATTACTCCTCTTTATTTATCATTAATTATCTTTTTTTCAAGTCTGTCTTCTAGAGGGATCTCTATTAGATCACCCATTCTTAGATTCTTTAATCCTGCAGCAACAGCCTTTGCACCCTCATCATCTTTCTCCAATCCTAAAAGAGACATCAAATAAGCCGCACCTGTTTTTCCAGCTAGTTCTCCAAACACTATCCTTCGCCTATTTCCTACTGCTCTGGGAGGAATTGGCTCGTAGGCTGCGGGATTTTGAAGAATTGCTGCAAGGTGAGTCCCAGCTTTGTGTTTGTAAGCTGATGAACCTACTATTGGTTTAGAATCATATGGTTTGATTGATGTGTATTCTTCAATTAATCTGGATAAATCAAGTAACATGTCTAATCTGAAATCATTAGGTGATTTGTAAAGATACGTTAATGCCACTGCAACTTCTGCAAGGGGAGGAATCCCTGTTCTTTCTCCAATTCCGTCAATTGTAGTATGAATTTGATCCACTCCTGCATCACACGCTGAAAACGCATTTGCAACTGCAAAGCCGATATCATTATGGACATGTGCATCTAGTGGAACATCTACAACTTCTCTTACCTTTTTTACAAAATTATACATTCCAATTGGACGCAAAATCCCTACAGTGTCTGGTAAACTGATTCTATCTACTCCTGCCTCTTCGATTGCTTTACAAACTTTTAGTAAGAATTCTGGTTCTGCTCTACTTCCATCTTCAACTGTAAATCTAATTTTCAGACCATGCGATTTTGCATATTCTACAGTTCCTATTGCTCTTTCAAGTGCTTCTTCTCTTGTAATTCTTAATTTATCTTTTAGATGAATATCTGAAATTCCTAAATATGCTGCACACCATTTTGCATCACAATCTAATGAAATATCTATATCTGATTTGAGTGCACGTCCGTGAGAAACAATGTCTGCCTTTAATCCTTGTTTGATGATTGTTTTGGTTGCTTCTTTATGATCATTTGAAACTATTGGAGAAATTTCAATTTGATCAACACCAAAGTAATCTAACATCCATGCAATTTGGATTCTTTGTTTATTTGTAAATGAAACACCTGGGTGCTGTTCGCCTTCTCTTAGAGTACTATCTAATATTCTAATTTTCTTTGGATTTTTTTCATATGCGTTGTATATGTTTGCATAGTGATTCGGATCTTTCATTACTAATATCGTTGACATAAATTGATGATATAAACATATTCGTACTAAGTTCGTTGATAAACAGTAGAAATGATCCTAAATTAGTTTTGAAATTAAATTTTAAAACGAAAGTCGTAATTAGATAATTTTTCTTAAAATGATAACGGTGTTAGTATCTACTACTCCTGAAATTTTTCTTAGAGCGTCAATGGTGGTATTAATTTCAGCAATGTTTGATGCGCTCATTATTGTTGTAATGTCGTATTGACCCGTAATCTCATAAACTGTTTTTACCCCTTCAAGCTTTGCAAGTTTTAATGATACTTTGGATGTCTCTGTTGCAGAATCAACTGAAACTAAGACAATTGCACTAGTTGAATTCTCTTCTCCAAGTTCCAAAGTGAATTTCTTAATTGTTCCGCTGTCTACTAGATTCTTGACCCGTCTTCTAACTGCAGATTCTGAAAGTTTTAATTTTTTACCAATATCTACAAATGATTCTCTAGAGTCCTCTTTCAAATAACCAATAATTTTTTCGTCTACTTTATCCTTGTACATTTCTTTTTTCTTCCTCTTCTGTTAGTACAGAATCAAGAGCATGTAAAACTTGTGTTACGTCATCTTCTGATATTACTAATGGGGGGAGAATTCTGAGGATGTTTCTTCCAGAGTAGAGCATTAGAACTCCTTTTTTGATTAATCCCATCAAGATGTCTTTAACCTCAAATTTCATCTCAATTCCTATCATGAGACCTTTACCTCTAATCTCCCTAATCATAGGGTGTTTTTCTTTTAATTTTTCTAAACCTACTCTGAATAGTTTTCCCATCTTATCTGAATTTTCAATTAAACCATCTTCTGTAATTGCTTTAAGAGCTGCAGTTCCTGCTGCACAAGATATTGGATTACCGCCAAATGTTGATGAATGTTCACCTTTACTAATTGAAGCTAAAATATCTGGTCTTACAAGAGTTGCACCCATTGGTACACCTCCTGCAATTCCTTTTGCGAGACATAAAATGTCTGGTGCGGTATTCCAATGATCACAAGCCCATAATCGTCCTGTTCTACCTAAACCAGCTTGTATTTCGTCAAAAATTAACAGAATTCCTTTTTCATCACAAAGTTTTCTAACTTCTTGTAAAAATCCTTCAGGTGCTACAATAATTCCACTTTCACCTTGAATAGGTTCTAAAATTACAAATGCAGTATCATCATCAATTACTGAACGTAATGATTCCATGTCTCCATATGATGCAAAAGAAACTTTCTCTACCAGTGGTGCAAATGCTTTTCTATATTTTGGATTAAATGTTAATGATAATGCTCCGAATGATTTTCCATGGTATGATCCTTTCATTGCAACCATTCCTTTTTTCCCTGTAAACTTTCTTGCAAATTTCATTGCAGCTTCAATAGCTTCAGCACCGCTGTTGTTAAGATGGACTTGTGTCAAACCCTTTGGTGCTAAACTAATAAGGAGTGTCAAAAACTCTTCTCTGGTTTTATTGTATAGAGAACTGTGAACTGTAATTATTTTATCAATCTGTTCTTTGATTGCATCATTTACTCTTTGATTTTTATGACCTACTAGTGCTACTCCGTATCCTCCCATACAATCGATGTATTCTTTTCCATTTACATCCCATACATGTGCCCCTACACCTTTTTCAATTGTTACTGGAAATCTCTGATATAGATTTCCCATAAATTGGTCTTCACTCATGTTCAATCACCGTACAATTATCATGTGCAATTGCTGATGAAATTGGATTTTCTCTTTGCCCATTTCCAATCAATGCTTCTTTTACTCCCATATCTAATGCTTCAGTTGATGCCAAAATCTTTTTTTCCATTCCTGGACCAATTTTTGGTCTAATTTCTTTTGCTTCTGCCAATGTCAGTTTTGGAACAAGTTTGTCATCCATTAATAATCCATCAACATTTGTGATGAATAATACTTTATCACAACCGACTTTGCCTGCAACATATGCTGCAGCCCTGTCTCCATCAATATTCAAAAATTCTGATTCTTCACTAATTGCTATGGGTGAAATAACTGGTGTTAGGCCTTGCTCTAAAAGTGACATGATGAATTTTGAATTAACTTCTCTAATTTTCCCTGTGTATCCGCCATCAATTGCTTGTTTTCTACCTTTTTCATTGATAATGAGTAGTTTCTTTTTCCTATCTGCTTCGATTACCTTTGCATCTACTCCTGAAAGTCCAATTGCATTAATGCCATTTTTCTGAAGCATCTGAACAATTGTTTTATTGATTCTACCTGACATTACCATGGTGAAAATTTCTGCAGTCTCTTTGTCTGTATATCTACTCTTGATGCCACTTGGCGATGTTACAAATCTTGGTTCTTTTCCAAGCTGTTTACACACTTTGGTAACTTCTTTCCCTCCACCGTGAACAATAATGACTCCTTCAGTTTCTGCTATTTTTTTAATATCTAAAATTGTTGATGGATGTAAATCATCTACTACACTTCCGCCAATTTTGATTGTGATCATTTCTAAACAGGAGTTAATGGGGTATATCTTAGTCCGTCCATTTCATCAAAACCACACATTACGTTCATGTTTTGAATGGCAGAACCGGCTGCACCTTTCATCAAGTTATCTGATGCAGAAAGTGCAATCAATCTATTGTTATCTTCATCTAAATCAAATCCAATATCACAAAAGTTTGAACCTACTAAGAATTTTGGATCTGGGAATTTGTACAATCCTTTCTTATCTCTGATTAATCTGATGAATCTTTCTTCACCATATGCTTGACGATATATTTTCCATAGTTCTTTTTCATCAATATCTTTTTTCAAGAATGTGTGATTTGTACACAAAATACCTCTAACTACATCTACTGAATGTGGACTCATTGAAACACGAATTTTATGTCCTGCAATTTCACTGAGCTCTTGTTCAATTTCACCTGTGTGTCTATGTTTTGCTGGTTTGTATGGTCTGATTACTCCTGCTCTCATTGCATGAGCTGTCCCTGAACCCGAACCTGCACCTGATGAACCTATTTTTGAATCTACAATGATGTGTTCTTCATCAATAAGATTATTTCTGATTAATGGTGCAAGTGCAAGCATTGATGTTACGGCCATACATCCTGGACAAGAAACTAGTTGTGCATTTTTAATTTTTTCTCTATGTAATTCTGGTACTCCGAAAACTGATTTTTCTAAATAGTCTGGATGTGGATGTTCCCAACCATACCATTTGTCATATGCGTCTTGATTATGTAATCTATAATCTGCACTCAAATCAATTACTTTGATTCCTCTATCATAGAGTGCTTTTACAATTTCAGTTGCAGTTCCATGAGGTACTGCTGTGAAAACTACATCACATTTGTCTGTTAATTTATCATAATCTAATTCTGAGAAAGTAAGATCGGTAAATCCTTTCAAACTTGGTTGGATTCTATGTAGATACTCTCCTACATGTTGTCTTGAAGTAACCATTGCGATCTCTACATCTGGATGGTTTACTAAAAGACGAAGTGTCTCTCCACCTACATATCCTGATGCACCTACAACACCTACTTTCATGATAAGACACCTCCTAAAGGAGTATAATTATTTTCTTACGTAGTTTAAAGCAAATTCTATCATTTCTTTTGGTATATTTCGTTGTGCAACTCTTGCCAACCCTTTGAATTCTACTGTATTGTTAACTTCATGAACCACTAAGCCTCTTTCTTCATCTTCCATCATGTCTATTCCTAGAATGCCCCCGCCCATAGCTTTTGATGCTTTTGCTGCCATATCTTCCATTTCCTTTGTGATCTCACAAAGTTCTGGATCTGCTCCTAGAGCGATATTGGTCTTGAATCCTCCTGACGATTTTCTATACATGGCTGCAATAGGTTCATCTCCCACTGTGATTACTCTGATATCTCTTGGTGGTCTTTGGATTAATTCTTGTAAATAGTAAATTCTGTCATGAGGACTATCTGTAATATCTCTGATTTCAAAAACTGCTTCCATGGTATCTTTATCTTTTAGTTGCATTACTCCTCTTCCCCAACTTCCAATTACTGGTTTGATAACTAGGGGAAACCCCACTTTATCTAAATTCTCTGCTGCACTTTCACTTGAAAATGAAAAATATGTTTTAGGTGTTGGAATATTATTTTTTTTTAAAAGTAATGTCATGAACATTTTATTTCCACAAACATTTGCAACTTCAAACTTGTTTAATACGGGAATATCCATAAATTCTAGACTGGCCGTAAAATGTAGTCCTCTAAAATAACTAACACATCTTTCTAAAACAAC
>DAOWGL010000107.1 GCA_030637455.1 Candidatus Nitrosopumilus sp.
AAATTATCATTGAGATGATTCTCTAACATACATTTTATTTTTTCATCCCATTGAATTTGCTTATTCTTGTCAATTCCATGTTGAACTTCTTGATCGTATCTTTCTTGAAATTCAGCATGTTTTTGTTCAAAAGAATTAAAAAAATTTATTACAATATTATCGACTTTTTTCTCAATTTCTTTATCTGTTGAATTTATTGAGCATTCAAATTCTTGAAACATAATTTGTTGAAATTCATTATTTCCTTCTCTGTTAAAAATTTCAAGGATATCCAAATGTCTTTGTTCATGATTTAACAATTCATCATTTTTCTTATCATGTTTTACCCAAGATTTTTCAGAAAAAATTACAGTATTTGATTTTAGTGATGTAATCTGAAAAGAACATTCTGTAGAATCTATTCTTTCCCAAGTCCAAGATCTTGCTGTTCCATAACTCAAAAATGCATCATATTCTGATGAATTATCTGATGAATCTTGAAAATATTCCCAATTAAGAAGAATTGGGTGATTATCAGATGAAGCCTCTGAAATTCCTGATGCTGGAATTAAAAGTAAGGCACTTACTAGCAAAATCACACTTGAAATTACTTTTAATTGATTTAATTTCAAAATCAATCTATAGTATAGTGAAATGTTGCTATAACGGGTAAGAATACATTGCAATTGTGTAGTAACAAGCAGTATACACTGCAATGCAAGAACAGTAGATTGTAGGAGTTAAACAAACTAAAATGACTTTAATTTTTAGTTGGTTTTGAATGTATTATGGTTTATACTAGATGTGACAAATGTGGAGAACTTAGATTTGATGGAAAAATTAATCTTTGTGCAAATTGTGGCCATCGAATTACAAAGGTCGCTAAGACATTCGAGTGAAATTAGAAAATGATCAATATCGATGGATTAGTCAAAATTGGAATAATGCTTGCAGGTATTGTGTTGGGAGCAATGGGTGGGGAATTAGTTGAATACGTCATATGGACAACTGGAGATTTTGCAGTCTCATATTGTGCAACACAAGATGTACCCCCTG
The DNA here is from genome assembly GCA_030637455.1 of Candidatus Nitrosopumilus sp. Lineage (GTDB taxonomy): Archaea > Thermoproteota > Nitrososphaeria > Nitrososphaerales > Nitrosopumilaceae > Nitrosopumilus. The sequence continues at coordinate 1,036 of DAOWGL010000107.1, forward strand.
AATGGCTTGAGATGTGTTTGAAAAATCTAGGAAATTACAATGAAGTTAAACCTGCCTTTCAATTAGTTGGTGTTATTGTGGGATTGCTTGTGGCAGTTACAGCGGTAAAACGATTATTTGATTAAAAATTCATACTACACGATCAGGAATCTTTCGTAAGTAAAATATAATCACATAAAGCAAACTAGTAATCTGATGTTTGTTCAAATGGGCAAACTTGTTCTTATCAATTTTAATTTGTTCCATAATGTATGAAAATACTTCATGTTGAAGATGTACCTGAAATAAGTCAAATTTTTGCAGATATTTTATCTACTAAAAATTATGATTTTGACAGTGTGTCTGATGGACGAGCTGGTTTGGAATTGGCAGTCTACAAAGATTATGATTTAATTTTACTTGACATGTGTATGCCTCAATATAGTGGGGTTGATTTCCTTTTAGATCTAAAGCATAGACGACCTACAGAGTTGTCTAAAGTGGTAATTGTTAGTGCCCTTGAAATGAACCCTACACAAGAACAGGAACTATTGAATTTGGGAATTCGTTCAGTCCTGAGAAAGCCTATATCTGTTCAGGAACTATTGTCTCAAATTGAACAAAAAGTAGTTTTTTAGAATAATTCCCAACTAATTTTGTTATTGGGTATAATTTTCAAAAATGGGGCTTCGTTTTCTTTCCAGGGGTCTTTTTTTACCCATGCAAATTTTTTATAAAAAATATCATAGAGTCTTTTAAAATCAGATCCTGTTTCAATTATTTCGGTATCTCCCTGAATGCATATTGCTTTATGCCCTCCTGATTTGTAAATGTCAATTACAATCCCTGTTTTTGAATTTGTTTTGATGTTGTTGTACGTTCTCGTGTTATAGTCTGTTGCTACAACAATTGAATTATCTACAAATACAAATGACACTGGTTTTACATGTGGGATGTTGTCATGTGATGTAGCTATTCTTACCTCTTCTAATTCCTTTAGAAATTTTATTTCTTTATCGTTAAATTCAATCAACTAAAAATTCGTTCTCTTATTTCTGGAATGTGTTTGTATACTATGTCTCTGATTTTTATTTGATCTTCTTCTGTTGGTATTTCTTTTTGAGCACTGAGTATTGCTCCTCCCATTCCAAGTGCCATTCCCATTACTATCCCGTAGACAAACTCTTGTGGATTTTCAACTTTTAACATTTCTTTGTTTTCTTTAATTTCATTTAGATATGATGGAATTGTAGTTACTGCGCCGTTGATTACTTGGATGATCAATGCCTCTAATTGATCCTCACTCATGAATATTCTCAATTTTATTTCTTAATAAATCTGCATCTAAGATAATTCGAAAGTTCTTACACAAGATTCCCAATTTGGTAACATTTACCATCCTATTGGAACAGCATTACATGTAACCTGTACTAGTTGTTAGATTCTAAACTCTAATCTGTAACATTTCAAAATTTCAAGAAAGTTTAGAATTGAAGCTTAAGACCAACAACGATTAGTTACTTGGTGACATCTTCAATTGCATATAGTATGATTTTATGATATTTAATAAATACTGATATTCTCAAGCTTGAAGTTGTAATATTTTTAAATTACTGCGATTTATTTAATTACTATTTTCACGTATTAGTTCTGTACAATAGAGTAAAACACGTTGTATACACAAAAGACAAAGAAAGCTTTGTTTTTTGAGTCAATGAT
>DAOWGL010000127.1 GCA_030637455.1 Candidatus Nitrosopumilus sp.
GAGAAAGTTTTGGAATTGAAGATATAGAACCAATCGAACGTGCAGAATTCAACATACAGGATATACCGCAAAGTATAGTGGGCGTAATACCCAGCAATCCCTTGGCATCATTCATGTCCGGAGAGATGTTAAGCATAATTATTTTTGCAATAATTGTTGGGGTTTCTTTGATTTCAATACCCAAACAAAGTTCTAAACCAATTCTTGACATGTTAGAATCAATACAAAAACTCACTATGAAGGTAGTATCTTGGGCAATGCGTTTAGCACCGTTTGCTGCTTTTGGTCTAATAGCTGGAATTACCTCAAAGATTGGTATTTCTGCACTTGCAGTACTTGGAGCATACATGATGACTGTAGTGGTTGGTCTTTTTGTAATGTTGTTTATCTATGTCATAATTATCAAATTCTTTGCAAAGCGACCTTTGTTATCTACATTGTCAATGATGAGAGATGCACAACTACTGGGATTCTCAACTTCTAGTTCTGCTGCAGTAATGCCACTATCAATTAAGACTGCGGAAGAAAAAATGAAAGTGAAACCAAAGGTGTCTCAATTCATCATCCCTTTAGGAGCTACAATCAACATGGATGGAACTGCACTGTATCAAATAATAGCTGTATTCTTCTTGGCACAACTTTTCAATATCGACCTGGGCTTTACTACGATACTTTTAATCTCATTTACTGCACTTGCTGCATCTATTGGTGCGCCTTCAGCTCCTGGGACGGGAATTATCATACTTTCAACAATTCTCATTGCAGCAGGCATTCCCCCAGTTGCAATTATACTTTTGTTGGGAGTTGACAGAATTTTAGACATGACTCGAACAATGGTCAACGTTACAGGGGATCTCACTGCTTGTCTATTTTTTGACAAAAAAATTAAAGCAGATGAAAAGTATGAAGAATTAGAAGATTAATTTTAAATTTCATCTAGGTGGTTCGTTTTTAATTTTGTAAATGTTTTTCTTTGATATTACGATGATTTCTTCATCTTGAGATGCCCCTTCATAGTCTACAAAAATTTTTCCAAATTCCTCATCAATGTCTTTTATTTCTGAAATTGTGAATTTCAGTTTTAACACTTGATCTGTATATAGTGGTTTGAGAAATCTTGTGTTTCTATTTTCCCACTCTGCATCTCCATCAGTTCCTAGAAAAATTATATCATTTCCATAAATTTGATTTAGTCTTGTAAATTCCCCCTCCATCCTTGATAAAATGGCTCTTCCTGAAACTAGTTTCTGTTTTCCTTTTCTTTTATCTTCCAAGAATGCATTTTTGACTCTGGAAAATTTTAGATATTCTTCTAGTTCTTTATCTGAAATACTGCATGTGGAATGAAATGTATCGTTTACTCTAAACTCTGAAAATATTTTCATTCTTATCTTGATTCATCAACACAAAAGACAATCTCTGCTGATGATGCTGCATTTTCTGATACTAGGAAATTAAATGCGTCTGCAATTTTTTGGTTGTTTGGTTCTGAACCTGTTACTGTCCCTGGGAAAATTGTAAACATTCTGATTTTTGATTTTAGAACATCACTTAGTTCTTGATTGACAGTAGTTGTAAATGGTCTTAGGGCTCCTCTGAAAACTTCTACTTGTGCTCTTTGAGTACCTGTAACTTTTCTACCTATTGGTAAATCTGGACCAATGATCATAATTGCACCTTTGGCATCTTTGTAAAGTCGTGGGTCTTTACTTCCGCCTGGAACAAATTGTTCTAGTGCTCTTTGTGCAACCGTTGCTGGAGTGGAAATGAATTTCTCAGTTAATGCTTCCCATACAGACCTTGAGACTTCTGTTAATTTTGGTATGTCTGGAAGTTTCCCAGTTACATGAATTACGCCTAAAATCTCACCGATATTGGTTTTTGCAGTGTTTAGCCATTTTGCAACTTCTTCTGGATTCTTTATGTCTACTATGTGTGAATGGAATTTACTACTGATGTATTCTTGTAGTTCAGCTGATGTTGATTGTGATATGAAACAAGCTACTTTTCCTCCGTTCTTTTCAACATGTTGTGCCAAAAACTCTACTCTTTCTGCATCTGTCTTGTCTGTTGCATCAATTGTGAAAACAACTGCTTTTCCTGTAAAATCTGGTTGATGAACTCCTGGTGTTGAGGTTCCAATGTGCGGTTTAACTGGATAAAATACTCTGTCTCCTGGAATTACTTTGCCGTTAATTATTTTTGCAATTTCATCATCACATAAATTGAGAACAGTTTCTGCAACTTGTCCCTGTGATAGAAATTCTTTATTTGCAATCATATGTGATGTATTGTTTTGAACTTTTTCTGCGATAGTTTGAATTTTGTTTAATAGATTGGTAAATGTCTCTGTAAGTTTTGAAACGTCTTTCCCATTTGCAAGTTTTGTAGCAGCAGCAGCAATTCCAGTTTTAATTACATTTTCATCTTCGCCTAACAATAAAAGTAATTCTTTACTTGCTTCATCTACTTCAGTTGGGATTAAATCTTCGAATCCACTTACTCTCATAAACTCTGCAGCTGCTTTTGGATATACAGTTTTGTAAATTCTATCTGAATGAACTGGCCCTGGATTTGTTGCGATGGATATGATTCCTTTATCTGTTAATTCCCATGACATTAATTCCGCTAATCTATTTTTTGCCCCTTGAGCTGCAGTATATGGGCTTCTAAATCTGTAAGGTCTTTGCTCTAATGGTTTTTCTTCTGTGAAGAATGTAGAAATAGTAATTATTTTTCCGCCTTCTTTCATTACTTTTAGTGCTTGAACTGAGCCCCAGAATGTTCCAGTTAGGTGAATTCCAATTGTACTTTTGAATTCATCAAGTGATGCATTTGCAAAACACGTAACAGGTCCTGAGACTCCTGCGTTGTTAATCATGTAATCTATAGTTGAATTTTCATTTTTTAGTGTATCAAACATGTTGTTCATTGCTGTTTCATCGGCAACATCTATCCCTGCAAAAATTCTAACTGAAGCATTTGTGCCTTGTGGAATTTTTCCTTCTAGTTCTTTTGCTGCTTGCTCTAATGGTTCTTTTCTTCTTCCCAGAATTATAACACTGGCACCCTCTTCAATGAATTTTGTAGCAATGGCTTTACCTATTCCAGTACCACTTCCTGTAATTAGGGCGATTTTATTTTGGAATTTAAGCATAGATAAACTGACAAAACTTTTGTGATATTTATTTTGATTGATCCTGACTCTCAATATTTTCTTGATATCTTTATTTGTGGGTATGATTCATGGTGAATAATGCATGATACAGAGTCAGACACATTTGTCTACCAATCATGGCCTGAGAAATTTTCTGGAATGTTAAAAGAGATCGGTATAGATTCCGAAGCTAAAGCAATTGGAACTGATGAAATTGAAAAAGATGATTACTATAGTAGATATTTCGCTCAAACACCTAGAATGGTAACTAACAAGGGATGTATTGATGTCAAGAATTCAAACATTGACGCAATACAAATAATTCAGAAGGGATAATCATGCAAGATCCAAATCCACTCCCTTGGGGCGCATTAGATAGATTTCAAGCTCAATTCATAGTAAGAAAAGTCACTGGTACTAATTTCAATAATTATGTTGCAAAAACTAAACTAACCACAAAGGGCCATTTTGCATCAAAAACTGTGGTAGGGGTTGAATGGATAGGCTCTGGCAGTCTATCATCAAAACTAAATTCTGATACTGAATTAAATGAAATGATAGCAAAACAATCTGTTA
>DAOWGL010000077.1 GCA_030637455.1 Candidatus Nitrosopumilus sp.
CAGTCACATTACGACCATCAAACAAGATTTGTCCCTCATCAGGTTTTTCCAAGCCCGCAACTATGCGCAAAAAGGTAGATTTGCCACATCCTGAAGGGCCCACCAAGCATACAAAGTCTCCAGCCTCAACTTTGAGATTTATGCCCCCTAAGGCTGTAAGTTTATGAGAATCATGACTAAAATATTTCACAATATTTTTTGCCTCAAGTTTTGTCATGTGTTATTTTCTCCTTCAATGGAATTTGTATCAAAGAGGTAAAAAATACCAGACAAATCATATCCATTTCTTCCAAGATATCCTAGGGCATTTGCCTTTTCAGCAAATGAATAAACAGAATCAGGTATCGGATCTGCAGTGATTACAAGATTAGATAATGCAATATCAACAACATTATCAGATAGAGGTTGACCCAAATGAGAATTCAAAAAATCATTAAACACATCTCTAGTTTCAATAGGGTTTTGATTAATCCAAGTTGCTGTTTTATGATGTGAATCCAACAAATTTGCAATTAAGGCAGGATTTTTTTCTACAAAATTAGTATTGGCAATTAAAAGAACAGATGCAAATTCTTGATTTGGCCACAATTCTTCTTCGTGGAATAATCTTTTTCCATTTAGTTCAGTTTCTAAAATAGTAGCCCATGGTTCTGCCACCCATGCACCATCAATATCACCTTTAACAAATAATGTATAGATATCAGGATTTGGAATATTGTAAACTATTACAGAACCACCTTTGTCTGCTGTTTTTAATCCATATTCAGATAGATAATGTCTTAAGGATACATCCTGAGTATTGCCAATTTGGGGAGCAGCAATTTTCTTTCCATCAAAATCAGATGCAGAATTTATTTCAGATTCAGGATGAACAATGAAACTTGCTCCACCGCTTGCAGCACCAGCAAGAATCTTTACGTTATGATTTTCAGAATTTAAAAATCCATTAATTGCTGGGCCAGGGCCAACATATGCCAAGTCAATAGAATTAGCAAATAGAGATTCTATAGCCTGAGGGCCACTGTCAAAAACCCGAGTTTCAATCTTAGCTTGTTCCCCCACATTTGCTTCAAAGAATCCTTTTTCCATCCCCACTATTGGAATTGCATGGCCAATGTTTGGAAAGTAAGCAATACGAATTTTATTTTCATTAGACTCATCAGTGGAACTAAGAGATACTCCCAATACAGACAACAGAGTAATGCCTACAATACTTGCAGAAATTATCGATCGAGTTTTCATAAAACAGCGTTATATTTGGTGGTTAAATAATCATCGAATTTTAGCTCAAGCTAGTCAGGAATTTTTTAAAAATAATTTGATTTGAGCCCATCACAAAAGATAAATTCCAAAATACGACGGAAAAGATGTTTCATGACTCAAAAAGGAATTCTTGCATTTTCTGGCGGACTAGATACTTCAGTTGTTGTAAAGTATCTACAAGATGAGCATGATATGGATGTCATTACTGTAACAGTAGATGTTGGACAAGGAGACGATTGGAAAAAAATTGCAGCCAAAGCAAAAAAACTAGGAGTAAAAAAACATTACAATATTGATGCAAGAAAAGAATTTGTCACAGATTATATTTTTCCATCAATTAAAGCAAATGCACTTTATCAAAAAAAATATTGTCTTGCAACAGCACTTGCTAGACCATTAATTGCAGAAAAAGTTTTAGAAATTGCAAAGAAAGAAAAAGTTACATCACTTGCACACGGTTGTTCTGGAAAAGGAAATGATCAAGTACGATTTGATATTACATTACGTTCTGGCTCGGACCTTCCAATCATAGCTCCAATTAGGGATAAAAATTTGGATAGAGATACAGAATTAAAATTTGCAAAAAAACATGGGATTGAAATTGATACTGTAGCAAAAAAATTTAGTATTGATCAAAATTTGTGGGGACGTGCAATAGAAGGAGGAGTGTTAGAAGATCCATACAACGAACCTCCAGATGATGCTTTCATTTGGGTTAAAACAAAAAACTTACCGGATAAACCAACATACTTGGAAATCAAATTCAATAAAGGAATACCAGTTGGAGTTGATGGTAAAACAATGGAACCAATAAAACTAATTGAATATATTAATAAAAAAGCAGGAGATGCAGGTGTCGGCATAGTTGATCATATTGAAGATAGAGTTGTCGGAATAAAATCTCGTGAAGTATATGAGACTCCAGCAGCAACTTGTCTAATTGAAGCTCATTCAGATTTGGAAAAAATGGTTCACACAAAACATGAAAACAAATTCAAATCAATGATTGACGATGAATGGGCATATTTGGTATATTCAGGGCTTTGGCAAGATCCTCTAAAAACAGATCTTGATGGATTTGTCGAAGCATCACAAAAACCGGTATCTGGAACTGTGAAACTAAAATTGTACAAAGGAAGTCTCAGAGTAGTTGGAAGAAAGTCTAGTAATTCATTGTATAGTCACGATATTGCAACTTATGGAGTAGAATCAACATTTGATCAAAGACTAGCCAAAGGATTTGTCGAATTATGGGGAATGCAGTCAACAGAAGCTAATAAATTACAAAAGAAAAGGTTTTCAAAAACATGAACTGCCCAGAATGTGATGCAACATTAAACATCCCAGCCGATGCCTCAGTAGGAGAAATTATTTCCTGCCCTGATTGTGGTGCTGACTTTGAAATCGCAAAAAAAGACGGATCAAATGTCGAGCTTAAACAAGCAGAAACCGTAGGCGAAGACTGGGGAGAGTAATGTCAAAAATTTGTATTGTTTTTGATCGTCTAAGATCTGAAGAGAAGATGCTGCAAAAAGAAGCATCAGATCTAGGATGTGAAATATC
>DAOWGL010000044.1 GCA_030637455.1 Candidatus Nitrosopumilus sp.
AGTGCAATTTTTGATACAAGAAAACTAGGTTATACTAGCTCTTTAGTAGCTATGGAAATTGAATCTGACAAATTAGATTATGTTGCAAGCAAAATTAATCTTCATCCTGGTGTAAGTCATAACTACGAACGTGAACATCAATTCAACCTCTGGTTTACTTTAGCAGTCCCCCCAGGTGCTGATTTGAAAGCTGAACTTGAAAAATTCAATGTTCTAAAAGGAATTAAAAAAGTTAGAATGCTTCCAACTTTACAATTATTCAAAATTGGTGTTAAACTTGACATGGTAGATGACAAGAAACATGACATTGCACCAAGTGAAGAGAAAAAAGAAATTAAAAATATTGAGTTTATCCCAACTGAACAAGATAAAGACTTTATTCGTGAATTGCAAAAAGATATGGACATTATTGATGAACCTTTTGTTCTTGCAGCAAAAAATCTCGGAATAACTGAAAATGAATTATTTGAAAAAATGAAACATTATGAAGATATTGGTGTCATGCGAAGATTTGCTGCAATCTTGAGACATCGACAAGTAGGATTTACTGCAAATGGTATGATTGTATGGAAAGTTCCTGAAGATCGAATTAAACAAGTTGGTGAAACATTAGGCTCATTCCCACAGGTAAGTCATTGTTATGAGAGACCTACATATGCTGATTGGCCTTACAATGTTTTTTCAATGATTCATTGCAAAACTCAAGACGAGGCATATGAAGTGGCAAAAACTATCCAAGATCAAATTAATGTAGATGAGTACGATATTCTTTTCAGCTCTCGTGAATTCAAAAAAACACGGGTTGAATATTTTGTAGAAAATTCATTTAGTTTAGAAGAAACACTTTCAGCATCTTAAATCTCATTTTTATCGTGTCCAACGACATGTATTGTACAAAAGTATTGATCATTCATGTTGCAATAGTATGTGGAATCATTTCCGCATTTTTTACATGGTGGTTTTTCATCCAGTTCTGATAATCTGGTGTGGTATACCTTACTTCTAGGAGTAATGTTTGAGTTTTTGTAAATTCTCGTTAAATTTGAATAATATTCTAATTCTTCAGGATTTAGCTCCTGTTCTTTTTTGATTTTTTTAATCATGGACTCCCATTTTTTATATTTGCCAATTTTGGCTAGTTTCATTTTTTCAATAATTTCTAACGTTTTTTCTACGTCTATCGGATTATCCATTTACAAATTAACTTGCTTGTGGCGTTGCTTTTAATTCGTATGAAGGCCAAGAATTGTACAACTCTTCAACTTCTTTCATATCAGAGTCTGAAATGTATTTTCCATCTGACATTTGAGCATAATTTACAACCTCTTCTTCACTAATCATTGTTGGAAGTACTGTTGCAAACCCTTTCTTTGTCATCATGAATTTCATTGCAAATTCTGTAACGCTTAAACCGTTTCTGTCTGCAATTGGTTTGAATTGTTCAACTTTTTCTAATGATGCTTTGAGCCATTCTCTTTTTCTAACTGATCTATGATCATTATCATCAAATTTTGTGTCTGCATTAACTTTTCCAGTTAGAATTCCTGATGCTTCTGGAACTCTAACTAGTATCCCGACATCTTTTTCTTCAGCTTTTTTCATTAATTCATTTCCTGGTGTTTGTTCTAGAATATTGTAAACTGTTTGAACTGCACTAAGATTTGGCTTATCCATTGCTTCCAACCCTTCTTGTGTCCATCCAATTGCAGGGCCTAACGCAATTTGATATGTTTTGATTGAACCATCTTTGATAAAACTATCGAGTAAATTGAATATTGAATCATCTCTTACATCTTTTAGCTTTGGATTGTGTACTCCATACATGTCAAGATGATCTGTTTGCAATCTTTCTAAACTATTTCTTAATGCCATTCTAGTATAATCTTCATCAAACTTTTGTGGAAGTTCTTTATGTCCTATTTGTTCAACATTTCTAAAATCATAACCGTATTTTGTTGAAATAACAACCTCGTCTCTCATATCTTTGAAGACTTCACCAATTAGTTTTTCACTTAATCCTTTGCCGTACAAGTCTCCTGTTTCAAAGAAATTAATTCCTACATCGTATGCTTTTTTGAGCATTCTTTTTGCTTCATCCTCTTCAATTTTTTTGCCCCACCAATCAAGAGCAATTGCCCATGCTCCAAAACCTACTTCTGATATTTTGATATCTGTTTTACCTAGTTTATTGTACTTCAAAACTATTTTTTGGATTGAAATTTCATCATTTATGTTTATCCAAGATTTGCACCTATGATATTTGATTTTTAAATTACCTGAAGGTTTTATCCTAAACTAGAAATCAATGGAACTAAGTCTTTTTTAACACACACAATCATCGGAATGTCGTTTTTTACATATGTGGAGACTTGGGTTTCTCGTAAATCCATGATTAGATCTTGGAAATCTCTGATATCATCTACTTCAAATGCTAACATGAAATCTTCATCATGTATTCCAAAGGAGTATGTTGTATTGAGAACAATCTGTGGGTATTTTTTACTTACTTCAATATGTTCATCCATAATTTCCTGACGTTTTTCTTTAGGAAGTAAATACCATTCTCGTGTTTTTGTAAATGGATAAACTATGACGTGTTTTTTTGGATCATTTCCTGTAAGAAACCCATGTGCCTTTTGTTCTTGTACGTAAAGAGAAGGTCTTGTACATGACAAATATGTCCTTGATGGAATTATGTATTTTCCAAAAACTGTTTTGTATAATTTTTCAATGACTACTTGAATTTCTTCAACTGTTTTGGCTGCAAACCAAAATAGAAAATCAGCGTCATCTCTTAATCCCAAATTTGAATATGTTCTATACATAATTCCTGAATTATTCATTACATTTTCAACTTCTTTTGCAGATTCTTCTTTAGCTAGATCTGCCATCCATCTCCATTTAGGATCAACTTTGAAAAATGAGAAATTAAAATAATATTGATTATTTTCTTCTGACATATCCATCTCAATTTTGAAACCCTATTTAAACAAAAACTAGATTCTCTATTCTAGAATCTCGATAATTTTTTCTGATGATTTATGCCCTGACTTTATTTGTACAAGTGCAGTGGACATTTTGAAATGTTTTGCAATTTTTTTAATGATTTCTTTATTTGCCTCTCCTTTAATCGGCTTTGATTTTATTCCAATTGTAATTTCATCATTAATTATCTCTAAAACTTCTTTAGAAAATTCAACATGTACTTTGTAAATCAATGGTTTTTTTGAATATTCTTTTAGTTAAAATTGATTAGGCTGATTCTTCTAAAGCCCATTCGTATCCTTCTGCTTCAAGTTTGTCTGCAAGTGATGCATCACCTGTTTTCAATACTTGGCCTCTAGCAAATACATGAACAAAGTCTAATTTGTCTAAGAATTTTAGAATTCTAGCGTAGTGAGTGATAATGATAATTGTTGCATCTTTATCTGCAACTTTGCTGATTGCTTGTGCTACTGCTTGTACGGCATCAATATCTAATCCTGAATCTGGTTCATCTAAAATTGAAACTTTTGGTTTTAAGACTGCCATTTGTAATACTTCAGCACGCTTCTTCTCTCCACCTGAAAATCCTTCATTGAGATATCTTGAGAGGAATTCTTCTCTTAATCCCACTTTTTCTAAATTTTCTTTAAGATATTTTTGAAATTCTCTAACTGTGATGAATACTTCTCTATTGTCACCTTCAAGTGCTTTACTTAGAGAGTTGTATGCTGTTCTTAGAAAGTGAGAAAATCCTACACCTGAAACTTCAGTTGGGTATTGAAATCCTAAGAATAATCCTTTCTTTGCTCTTTCATCTGCTGATAAATCTAAAATGCTTTCACCATCTAACAAAATATCTCCTTTTGTGACTTCGTATTTTGGATGTGCAAGTAATGTGTATGCTAGTGTACTTTTTCCTGAACCGTTTGGTCCCATAATGGCATGTACTTCTCCTGGCCCTGTTTTCAAATTGACCCCTTTTAGAATCTCTTTACCTTCTCTAGATACGTGAAGATCTTTGATTTCTAGTACTACCATGTTTCGATTTGTTTTGATTCTCTATATAATACCGACGAAATTTAGCTAATCCTAATCGTAATGCTGAATAATAAAATGAAAAAGGGGTGTGTAATTAGTTGGCCAGAGATTGTCTCAAAGAAATTTTGAGTTTATAGCATGTTAGAATTTCTTTACATCTATTTCTGATAGTGACTTCTGTAACTCCTGCGATACTTGAAACGTCTCTTTGTAGGACATTTTGACCAAGTAGAACTGATGCTACATACAGATATGCTGCGGCTATACCGTTTGGTGCCTTTCCGTCAGAAATACTGCTGTCTTTAGTTTTTTCTGCAATTTCTAAGGCTAGTCTTTCAACTCTTACCTCAGTTTGCGTCATGTTTGCTATCTTTGAGATGTATTTGTCCATGGTTACAACTGGGGCGTGTAATTGTCCCATTTCCATTACCATGGTTCGATAGTATCTAGCTGCAAGTTTTGTTTTTGATTTAACATCTTTTGCTGGACAAATTCCTCGGCAAATTTCTTCTAATGATCTTACTACTTCACATTGTTTGCATGCCATGTAAATTGTAGCTGCGGTAATGCTTACTACTGATTTTCCCTTCACATCAACATGTCCATCCAAGTTTCTGTATATCATAGATGCAGTTTCCAACACATTCTTTGAAAGATTTAGACCGTCACATGTTTCACCCATTTTTGTTAAAACATTTGCTAATCTTCTCTCTCTTGGTGAGGAAACGCGTACTCTTTGTTGCCACTTTCTGAGATTGTTCATTTGATTTGCGACACCGTGGTTGATTGTTTTTCCACTATAGTCTTTTGAACTGATTGATATCTCAGTAGTTATTCCCAAATCATGTTGGGAATAAGTTGTTTGTCCTGTTGCTCTTGCTAGCTTCATCTTGTCTTCGAAGTTTGAGCTTATTGTTTCTGGACCAAAATCTGCAATCTGATCATCGACTACAACGCCGCAACCAGAACAGATAATTTCACCATTCTGCATGTCATCTACTAATGTAGATTTACATTCAGGACAGTTTTGTTTTTCTAGTATGTTCATCATTTTTTTCTCCTAAATTTTTTTGGTTTGTTAGCAGGAGATTCTTCAGTGGCGTAAACTTTTTTGCCAATAAATTTTTGAATATTGTTTGTTAATGGCGTTGCTGATGCAAACGGCCTACTTATTGGACCTATCAGTTCATTTACTTTTGCAACTCTAGTTCCCGTTTTGTCACAGAGTATCTGTCCTTCAACTAATTCTGTTGATAGTTGAATGATTACCCTGCCACTACCGGCTAGGTGCATTATTTCGCCTACCTCCTGCAATTAGATATCCTAATCATTGTATTCTTATCATATACTCCTGTCAACATTACTTTAGCTAAGAGCTAGAATTCATTTTGATTGCTTTGATCTTTTTGCCACTAGCTTTTCTGAAATTTTGTTAAGAATTTTTGTCTTGGAGGATCCTTTTGGCACAATGACGTACCCTGACCTTACAAATGGTCTTTTAGGAAATCTTACCTTGTCATCTGACTCTGTAATTTCAAATCCACCAGCTGTTGTTGCATCCATTAATTCTTTTAATGAAGGATCAAAAACACATTTTTCTAATCCTACTCTTCTACCTTTAGATTTTTTTAAATTCTTGTTAAAATAATCCAGCCAGATTACGACATGCTCGTAATCTTTCATTTTACTCCTTTAGTAAAATTGCGTTAACGATTCCGTTTTGTCCTGGTTTTGAAACAACTCTACATTTGCCTTCTGCTGTTTCAAGAATTGCACCTTTTGTAATGATGCCACGTCTTTTGTAATCATTGTTTGTAGCGTTTTCTAATACTTTGATAATTTTTGTTTTCTTTACTTTAGCTTCACCAGTTGCTAAATTAACAAAGTCAATTGATTTTAAAGCTGTTTTTTGATTATTACCTCGAATTCTTCTAGTTACTGTAACTTGAGCTCCGTTGATTGCTTCATTTGGATATCTATCAGTTTCGTATTTTCTTCTAATTCTAAGTGGAACTCTTCTTCCACCAGTAATTTTACTAGTTGCTAAATTCTCTACGGATTTTTTCACGAATGTTGTCTAAATTACTCTAATTTATACAAAACGCAAAAAATTAGCCTTGAGTTAAAAAATCTTAGTTTACTTCTGATGCAACAGGTGGTGTTGGAGTTGATTGTCTACTGGCAGTTTTTCTTACTTTGGAGAATAATCTTTGTTTTAGATCTTCCACGTCTCCTTGAATTCCAAAGTATTTTTGGAATTTGTCAGTTGTTGTAAAAATTTTCATTCGCCCTACGTTTTGACTAGTAATGTAATCTAATTGTCGTAATTCTTTGAGATGGGCATATACTCCAGATCCTCTTGTCTCAACAAGTTGTTTTGATGCGATGGGTTGCATGTATGCAATGTATGATAATGTTTTGAGTGTTGCATTTGGCAAAACCGGTTTTGATGCATATCTTTTGACAGTTGAACTGTATTCTGGTTTTAATTGCATTACATAAGATCCATCTGGAAGTATGGCAATTTCTAATCCCTTGAAAGCTGACTTTGTTTTTTTCATAATACTCTCAAGTAATGTCATTGTTTTTGTTCTTGATTCTGTGCCTGAAGCTCGTACAATGTCTTCAATTCTAAGTGGTCTGCCTGCAGAATATAGTGCTGCTTCTATTCTTGCTGTAGCCTCATCTAAATTATCGACTTTTACCATTTTTTTACACCTTTGATTAATTTGTTAATTCATCTTTCACGATGATAATTTTGATGTCATCTTCTGCTTGTTCAAGGTCTACTTTCTGATCTCTTGCCAAAAATAATGCTGCAAAGAAACATCTGATTGAGTCTACTTGATCAAGGTCTGCGATAATGTCTTGTAATAATCCAAATCCAACTGCGCTTATCTTTTTCATGATGAGGTCTTCATATTTTCCAATGATACTTTCAAGAGATATGAAAAATTCTTGAAAGTCTGGTGCTACGATTGGTTCTATCTCTAATTGTCTATTTCGTCTGGATTGTGGATTTGCAATTGTACCTATGAGATTTTGTAATAATCCAAGTAAATCATCTAATGAAACTGGATATGTCGATTCATGTCTGTATGGGATGTCTATTAATTCAATATCTACATCTGTTCTTTGATGCATTGGTTTTTTCTCCATTGCTGCTTTTTGTAATGCAAAAATACTTTCTACTTTCATTCTGTAAATTAATGATGATGATAATGCTGCCATTCCTGCAACTTTGAGATCTTTCTTTCCTGTTTTATCAAGAATTTTTATTAATAAATCCAAAATTTGAATTAGATCAATTTCCCAAACGTCTTTTTTTACAACTGATGATGGACTAAATAGAATGTTTACTGGTTCCTGAGAAATACTATTGGGGGTCTGCGATTCGCTCACATACTTTCTCTTTGACTATTCAATAATATCTAAGGGCTCTATTTTTTCCTCATATCCAGTCAACTCTTATATTGTTAATGTGAAAATCTCTACTATGAAATCTGCCCGAATTCCAGGCCCAAATGAACCTCTTACTATATCTGAATCTGAAAATCCAAAACCTCGTGGAACTCAGGTTCTACTAAAGGTAAAGTCTGAAGGCGTCTGTCACAGTGATTTACACTTGTGGGAGGGTGGATATGATCTTGGTGATGGTCAATTTTTGAAAGTCACCGATAGAGGAGTAAAATATCCTGTCACTCCTGGCCATGAAATTGTTGGAACTATTGAAGAAATTGGAGAAAATGTTTCTAATGTTTCAGTAGGTGATGATGTTCTAGTATTTCCTTGGATGGGTTGTGGAGAATGCCCTGCATGTAAAGTGGGAAATGAAAATTTATGTGATACGCCAAAATCTATGGGTCTTTTTCAAGATGGCGGTTATGCTGATTATACTTTAATTCCTGATTCTAAATATTTGGCAAAACTTGATGGTGTAGATCCTGATGCTGCTACTTCCCTTGCTTGTTCTGGATTAACAGCATACACAGCAGTGAAAAAAGCAAATCAAAATTCTCCTGAGTTTGTTGTAATTGTAGGTGCTGGTGGTTTAGGGTTGATGGGTGTGCAAATTGCATCAGCTATCACTGATGCAAAAATTATATGTGTTGACTTGGATGATAAAAAATTAGAAACTGCAAAAGAAATGGGTGCTCATTTTACTGTAAACTCTAAAGATTCTGATACTGTCCAAAAAATTCTTTCAATATGTAATGATAAGGGCGCTGATAGTGTCATTGATTTTGTTAATGCCCCACCAACAGTAAAAACTGGTTTAGCCGTTTTAAGAAAACGTGGAAATCTTGTTCTAGTTGGATTATTTGGCGGTTCTCTTGAAATATCTCTTGTAACAATCCCTCTAAAATCCATCACCATTCAAGGTGCATACACTGGAAATTATGATGACATGGTAGAACTTCTTGGTCTTGCAAGAAAAGGTGTAATTAATCCAGTAATTTCAAAAAGATATTCTCTTCAAGAGGCAAATACTGCTCTTAAAGATCTTAAAGCTCGAAAAATTATTGGCCGTGCTGTGATAAATCCATAGTTCAATACGGAACTACAAAATTTTATAACAGAAAAAAATTAAGTGATATTGTTGGATACTAAAACAAGTTGTGAAGTTGCATTAACTCATCTTAAAAGTAAACAATTCATTACTGCTCATAATCTTTTTCTAAACCAAGCTGAATCAATAAAAAAATCTGAACTTCTAAAGTCTGCTTTGTTGTATATGTTGGCAGGGGAATGTAGAAAAAGACAAGGAAAAGATTCTGAAAATGAAATTAAAGAAGCAAGTGATTTATTTTTAAAATATTCTAAAGCAAAAGATTCTACAAATGTTAAAGGTGCTTTACTATGTGCATCAAAATGTCTTTTAAGTTTAGGTGAATTTGAGAAAGCTAAGGATACATATCAGAAAGCAAAATCTATGTTTCAAACATCTATCTCAATTACTAGACCTGTCGTTATCATTGATGATAGTAAAGCAATTGCAATGAAACTAAAAATATATGCAGAAAAATTAGGCTATTCTGAAATTCATGTTTTTGAAAATGGGAAAGATGGGGTAAAGGGATGCAAAAAACTATTTTCTGAAAACAGAACTCCTATAGTTTTACTTGATATGGGATTGCCTGATCTCGAAGGTGATGTTGTTGCTACAAAGTTATTAAATGAAAAAATTGATTTGCAAATTGTAGTAATTACTGCTGATGAAAAAACAACTACTCGTGCTAACAAAACTATTAGTTCTGGTGTTTCAGCATTTATTCAAAAACCCTTTACTCTTGATGAAGTCAAAAATGCAATAGATATTGCAGAATCAGAATATTCCTTATTACAATAACAATAATGACATATTCAGAATATTCACATCTTTAATGTCAATTTCATTTATTCTATAATCAATTAACTCATCTGAAAATTTCTCTACAATTTTTTGTGATGTGTTTGTTTTTTCTGAATTTATTTGTAATAATACGAGCATGTTCCATTCTCCTTCCATGTTTGATATGAGGAGATAATTATCCATTTTTGTGATGAACTCTTTGATTGAATTTTTTACTGCTTCAAGTGATTTGGATGGCTTTAATTTCATTAACACAGCTTGATATTCATTAATTCCTGATACGTCTGTTAGAACTGCTTTGTATCCTTTAATGATGCCGCTTTTTTCTAAACGTTCTATTCTTTTTCTAATTGTTCTATCTGAAACGTCATCACCTGATTTTTTTAATTCAGATGCAATTTCTTTTGATGGAGTCCTTGCATTACTGTTAAGAATTTCAATAATTTTTTGATCAACTTTATCTAAATTTGACCAAGCATCTTCACTCATATTCTTCCAAAGATGTAATGCCTTTTGAATTTTTGGCTGAATTTGTACTAATTCTTACGTTTGGGATATTCCCTCTTCTAAAATCCAACCTGATTCCAATATTTTTTGATCCTCTACCTCTCCAACGTTTGTTGCATATCTCCAAATGACTTGTAAATCTGGAATCATTTTTTCTTTAATTTTTAAAAGTGCTTCAGTTTCAACATTTAGATTTCCATTAGCATTTCCATGTTCTTTACAGAATTTACATTTTTGATCAAGTGTGATTGGGTCTGATTCGATTAAAGGATATGCTGTACATGCAAGAGGTCTTTCATTGTATATCTTACATGGAAATCCTCCATGTGGTGATTTATCTCCACTATCTGTATCTAAAAATTGACATGTGTTTCCATTTTTCTCAGCACCCATTAATTGATACGCTAAAATTTTTGTTGGGAATGTATTTTTATTTTTAGAAATCCCTATTCTTGGTAAAATCTTAATTTTTAAATTATTTTTAATTGCAAGTTTTTCAATTCTTTCTTTCTCTTCTGGAAGAATCAATACTCCAATTTTGCCAAATTTTTTACTTGGATAATATTCTCTTTCAATACAGCATTGGGAGCATTCATCAATGCATCTAAATTCCATGTATTTTTTTTATCATGCTTGATAAAAATCTCTTATGCTTAATTCCTCTCTCCCAATAACCCTACCAGTTATATGCTCATAATGGGAATCAACAATATGGGTAAGCGCCAAGTAAAAAATGAAAGTGCATTAAAAGAAATTAGATTACCTGAAGAGGGTGAACTTTTTGGCCGTGTCTTGAAAATGATGGGTGGGGAAAATGTAATGATAAAATGTGATGATAATATTACTCGTCGCGGAAGAATCCGTGGCAAACTAAAGAGAAGAGTTTGGATTAGAGATAATGATATTGTAATTATTGCACCTTGGGATTTTAAAGAAAAGGAGCGTGGAGATATTGTTTGGAGATTTACACTTCCTCAAGTTGAATGGCTTAAAGATCAAAACCATATTCCAAAAGATTTCTAATTTTCACCTCTAACTTAATTTCATTTTGATGCTTTAGTTAATATAGTGATTATATTATTTCAAAATAATGTCAGAACAAGGCACCGTAAAATGGTTCAACCGAACAAAAGGCTTTGGTTTTATTGAAAGAGAAGGTGGAGACGATCTGTTTGTTCATAAATCAGATGTTGACGGATTCATCAACGAAGGCGATAAAGTCGAGTTTGTAGTAGGCGAAGGTCAAAAAGGCCCAGCAGCACAACAAGTCAAAAAATCAGAATAGGCAATTTTTTTAATTTAAGATTTCATCTTAAACTAGTCTATCTTTTTATTATTTTTAAAATCATTTTCAAAAATTTGTGGTCCCGCGGGACGGAATTGAACCATCGACAACCCGGTTTCTGTATGCCTGATGGGCTGTTATTCGTTTAGCCATCTAAAGCCAACAACTACAGCCAGGAGCTCTACCAGGCTGAGCTACCACGGGACAAAAAAATGAAGATCTCTACTATTAAAAAACTATCGTAGATGACTCTCAAATTTGATCGTCAAGATCTGTATATGCATAAATACTCTGAGACCGGTTTTCAAGTCGTTATGTCTAAACTAGAACTTTCTTTTTCTGGATACGTATGTGCTCCATATCTGCACAACCATGATTCTATTGATCTAAAAGATATTTGGATGAAATCAAATAATATTGAAAGGATGTACTTTGTTACGGGAACCTTTTCTAGTGAAAGTAAGCCATACTTTTCTGATTCTACAAATCATTACATTTTAGCTAAATTCAAAGATAACGAACAAATCTCAAAAGATCTTACAGCTCACAATCAGGAAAAAACCTCTTTCGTTTTTAACATCAAAGATGATCTCTTTCAACGTGAAGTTAAGGGTGATACAAATTTTGTCTCTGTATATTATTTAGAATATGGTGATGATGGTGATGATTTACAAGAAATTGCAAACCTTTTGCTAAAAAGGGATAAAATTGAGGTGGCAGGTCTAGGAAACATGAACACATTTTGCTTAAACACTTCAAAATTTACATTTCCTTACTCTGAAAATATTGTTGTAATTGAAGTTGCAAGTGAAAAAAGTCATCAGAGTGTAAAAAAATACTGTGATCAAACTAAACGGGATATTACTCGAAAAGGAATGACAATGACCAATTTGATGAGTC
>DAOWGL010000022.1 GCA_030637455.1 Candidatus Nitrosopumilus sp.
TGCACCTGGACCTCTACTAGAAAAATCAACAACGTTGTTGAAATGAGTGGTAGTATTTCCAAATCTAGGTTGATCTTTGAAAGGACCATAACCTACAAAGACATTGTTTGTTGTTGCACCAACTGATATTCCAAAAGGTGATGCATTAGGAAGTCCAATTGTACCATATCCATGTCCAGAATTTCCAGCACTTGAAATTATTGTAACTCCAGGATAATTATCATCTAAGGAATTAGGAGTTGCTAGCACGGTAAGAATCAATGATAGTACATCCATCCCAGGTGCTGCATTAAAAGATGGGAAAGTAGATACGCCCCAACTGTTAGAAATAATATCTACTTTGGGTTTGCCTGAGAATTTCCAATTATGATCTTTATTTTCAAATCCTGCAGACCATAACCACCCATAAACAGTATCACCAAACCACAAAGCCTTTACTGGAATAATTTTTGCGTCAGGAGCTACACCAGTTATAGAATATGATTTAGAATTGTTGTAAATATCATATGTTTCTTGACCACGGGAAGTGATAGATGCAGCACTAGAAGTTCCATGACCCATAAAATCAGTCATAAGTCCAAAAAATTCACCATCAGGATCTAATGATGGTAAAAGAGTTCCATTAATTGCATTTAGAGTGTCATCAATGTCAGTAGAATTATTTCTAATTACACCATAAACATCAAGAACTTGTGCACCAATTGTTCCTGCACTGTAATCATTTTCTCCATCATTATTTGAGTCATATACAAGAAACTCTTTCCCGCTTCCTAACACAATTGGTTTTTCATCAGTAAAATCAAAATCATAATTTGGTTTTTTTCCAGATTCTAAATCATATCGAGTATAGTCTTCCCATGAAGTACTAAGATCAGGAATTATTGTATCATATACTCCAGAAGTAAAAGAATCAACTACAAGAACAGGAACTACCTGAATTCTTGCTGATGGACCACTTAATCCGCCCTGATAAATTACACCAAGATGATAAATTCCACTTTTTGATTTGATGTAATCTCTATTATCATCACCAATTTTTATATCAGTTGCAAGCGTTCCATTAAATATTACAGATGAACCAATTTGTGGAAAAAATGAATTGTAAATTGGTATATCACTACCTTTACCCCCCTGAGATACGTCAAGGAATACACCTTCACGTGAAACATATGCTGAAGATGTCATATGTGAAGGAATGGGTTTACTATAATTTCGAATAATTTCATTTTCATCAACATATGCAAAAAAAGTTGCATTGGTCAATACAATTCCTTGTCCATCAGGATCAAGCATGATAGGGTGATTAAGTTCATCACGTGCAAGTGAATGCTGAATGTCAGGGTTTGAAAAATCAACACCTGTATCCACAATTGCAATTATAGTTCCATTTCCAGTTGACTGATATTTCGATTTGGCTAAATTTGAACCAGTGATATCACCTATTCTAGAAACATCCTCAACTTTGTCATCTGATGAATGAAAATCTAATTTGAAATCTTCAATAACATAATATCCCTGAGAAATCAAATTCGATGCTGAATTTTCAGATAAAATAGATACAGAGAAAAATCCACTATCAGATTGAATATCATAAATTGAATTCAATTTAGAAAAATTATTTTTCTGTAGGTCTGTACCAAAAATTAAATATCTTTTAAAATTATTTTCTGTAAAAAAATCAGAATCAATTTCTAAAATTCCTGAATCATAGTTCAAATTATTTTGGACATTATTATTTTCCAAATCAACAGGAATGAAAGCATGTGAATTTGTTATCATTGGGGAGAAAAGAAGTATGAAAAAGAAAATAGCCACCCGTGGCATCAATAAATTTTCCATTCTTATGTTATTATAGCTATCTTCTTCTAGCAAGAATTGCAACCTGCAATGCAACAATTAGTCCAACTGATGCAATAATTGGTAATAGTAATGCATTGAGTTGTGCTGAAGATTCACTGATAGATTTTGCAGAAAGTGCAAAGGTTCCAATATTTTCATCAATCTGACTACTAGCATACTTCAAAGTAGTATCAAA
>DAOWGL010000050.1 GCA_030637455.1 Candidatus Nitrosopumilus sp.
AATTGGTAACATTGCTGCTATAATGCAAAAGAATATCACTAGAATGTTGGCTTATTGTAGTATTGCGTACGCTGAATATATTTTTATTGGGCTTGATGTTGAACCACATAGTTCTCTTGGCTTGCAAGGTTCTTTGTATCACATTATGAATCACGCAGTAATGAAAGGTGCTGCCTTTATTGCAATTACCGGCATTGTTACAACTCTGGCAGTCACTCATATTGACAAACTCAAAGGACTTGGAAGACGAATGCCTATCACTGCACTAGGTTTAGTTATTGCATTATTTGCATTGGCTGGTATTCCTCCACTTTCAGGATTCTGGAGTAAATTGATGTTATTTGGTAGTGCTTTAGATGCTGGTTCTGCATTATGGTGGGCACCTTGGCTTGCAATCGCAGGTGTTCTTAACAGTGCATTATCTCTTGCTTACTATGGTTGGCTTACAAGAAAAATGTACTTTGAAGGTGAAACCGAAAAGAGAGTTGCAGAACCAAAATCCATTATCGCCGTTATGATTTTCTCAACAATCTTCTTGGTAGGATTCGGTGTATATCCAGAACCATTGATTAAATTTGTAGAGTTTGCAACTCCAGTAATTAGTTTAGGTCTTATGCCTTAAACGAAGTAAATTTAATTAAATTATCTAAATTCATTCTAGCATCACTATCTGGAATTTTTCTTAATGACATTCTTGCTTTTTCTGAATATTCTTCTAACATTTCTTCCATTTTGTTAAAGACATCTCTTGGATCAGAACTTTTTTTAATTAACAAATTGAATAACTTGTCCTCATTTTTCCAATCTAACAAATCATCTCTAATTTGATATGCAATTCCAAGATTTTTCCCATATTCAGTTAATGTTTCGATTTGTTCTTCAGTTCCATTTGCAATAATTGCACCAATTCTAGCTGCAACTTGAAATGCTACTGCAGTTTTGTATTCGATTACTTTTAGATAATCATCAAATGTTACATCCTCACTAGTTTCTAATCTACCTTCAATCATTTCTCCTTCACTCATTAGCATAGCAGTGGTAGCCAAATCTTTTGTAATTCTAGCATTATCTAGTCTTGATGAAATTGCAAGAATTAATCCTAAAACAAAATCTCCAGTTAGTACACTTGTATTGTATCCATATTTGATGTGGAATGGCTCCTTTTGTCTTCTCATTGTTTCATTATCGATAATATCATCATGAATTATTGATTCCATGTGAAGAAATTCAACAGCACATGATGCTGAAAGTACATTTTCATCAATTTCACCTACACTCTCTGCTGCCAAATTCAAAATTATAGGCCTAATTCGTTTTCCTCCCTCTAGGGAATATTTTAGAGGCTCAATAAACTCTGATTCAGAGTAAATACCTAATTCATTTTCTAAAGCTTGATCAATTCGTTGAATATACTTTCCATAAGTTTCAAGTAGAGGATTTATCTCGATATTTTTCCTGTCCAAGATGGGCCTGTTCAAAAAACTTTACCATAAGTAAATAAATCTTGGTGCTCCAGCCGGGATTTGAACCCGGGATCTTTGCCTTGAAAGGGCAAAATGCTTGACCGGTCTACACCACTGGAACCCATGAAAATTATTTTTTATGACCATAAAATCTTTTGTAAACCACAAAGATTTTTTTATTGGCTCTCGTGGAGATGTATCATGAATATAATTAAGAAAATTGATGAAATGATAGAAGAAAGAAGTTTACTAAAACACCCATTTTACCAAATGTGGTCTGATGGAAAATTAACACAGGAATCATTAGCAGGTTATTCAAAAGAATATTTTCAACTTGTAAAAGCAGTTCCTTCCTTTATGACTCCAATAATTGAAAAATCCCCCGAGTCGGTAGTTGGTGAGTTGGTAGAAAATCAACAAGAAGAATCTGATCATATTAAACCATGGATTGCTTTTGCTGGCGAACTTGGAATATCTGAAGATGAATTAATCTCATATTCTGGAACAACTAAAACCCAGAAAGCAGTATCTGACTTGAATCAATTAATGGATACTTTTGATGGTGGCGCTTGTGCCATGTATGCTTTTGAAAAAGAAATTCCAAAAATTAGTCAAACTAAACTTGATGGTTTAGCCGAATTTTATGGAATGACTAGTAATGAGGCTACAGAATACTTCAAACTTCACACTGAAGCTGACATTAGACATGCAGCATCCTGGAGAAATATTTTGGAGAGATCTTCAATTGATTCTAGTAATTTGATTGAAATTGCAGATAAATCAATTTCAGCACAAAACTTGTTGCTTGACAGTTGCTACGAAGAATACTGTTAATCTCATAACATTTTATACCTGAGAAAAAATTCCTTTGCTTAGGGCCCGTAACTCAGCTTGGTAGAGTAACCGGCTCATAACCGGTGAGCCAAGGGATCGAAGCCCTTCGGGCCCATTATTTCCATTAGTTTTAAAATGAGCGAATTAAAAATTATCTGGCAGCGATGAAGAATCAGAGTTATATCTGAATTGATGATTGGAAGGCATTTGACTGAGCAGCCAAAACTCATTTATTGATTTGGTTTTTTACTTTTTCTAAGACACTTGCATCGATGAGATTTTGTTCAAACAAAGCCTCTGTAATTTGCAAAATATTTAGGATTGAATGCATTTTGACTCCTAATTCTAACAATGCTTCATCTGCCCCTTCCATTCGATTTACAATCACATATGCATCTTTTACTGTGATGTTTACTTCTTTCAAAGACTTGATAGCATTAACTACTGAACCTCCAGTAGTTGCAACATCATCAATCATTACAACTTTCATGTCGTCATGAATTTTACCTTCAACTGATTTTGATGTCCCATAATCTTTTGGTTTACTTCTTACATAGATTAACGGTTTTACGGTTTCAATTGCTAACGCTGATGCAATTACTAAACCTCCTGTGGGTACTGACACAATTGAATCAAAATTATCTAATCCAATATCTTGACCAATCTCATTTTCAAGATATTTCACCATTTTTCTAAATTCAATAGGATAACTTGGCACTAATCTCAAATCTACATAATACGAACTCTTTTTCCCACTTGCTAGTGTAAAGTCCCCAAATTTTATGATGCTATTTTGATGCAAAAAGGTTGCAAACTCTTTTACAAATTCCATACAAAAGTTAACTACACTGGATTTATTTTGTTTTGTATTGAGTGATAATTATGCCTGAAATTTGGTTAAATTATGGAATTACAGACGTTGTTTTAGATATAAAGGCAGAAAATCTGGAGCAAAAAATTGATTCTGAGGGAAAAATTCTAGATGATTCAGCGATCAATGAAAAATTAAACACTCTTGATTTGTCAAAACCAATGGAACTTGTTGTGTTACATAATTCTAAATCTATTCTAAAGATCATCTCTTCTTTGTTTACGTTATGTGAACAAAAATCCAAACCATTTCCAAAAATCCTAACTGATAAAAAAATTCTAAATTTAGTAAAATCTGGATTGCCTGAAGGAATCTCAATTAATGAATTTGACGATATAGGAATTTCAAATTCAAATCTAGTATTCATGGGTGAAATGGAATTCAATGGATTATTTGGATATGAGACTATTTCCACACGCCTAATCAAAAAGTTTGGTCAAGAATCAATGCTTTCTGCATATGCAAAAAGGCAAGGCAATCTTCCTACTCCTGGACAATATCCTGAAAGTTTAACTGAAGCAAAAAAATTTGCAGATAATTTTGAAATTCAAGGAATAGAGATTGTTGCAAATTCTGAAGGGATTGTTGATTTCTCAATAGGACATCCTTCAGAAACTATTGCATCAACAAAAATTTTAGAATCAAATTCTATCAAAGATATCGGCCAACATAAAACAATGGTGATAAGTACTGGAAAAG
>DAOWGL010000188.1 GCA_030637455.1 Candidatus Nitrosopumilus sp.
GGCGTTCAAATAAATGATGATTATTTCAAATAAAATTTGTTTACTATTTCTTCACGATTTTCATCACTGATAATTGTCTGGAGTTTTTTATAACTATATGATTTTGTTACATCATGAAGCATGCAAAAGACTACATGAATTCCCCTAGGACAATAAAATATGATTCTAGTTTAGCTGATGTATTGAAAAAAATAATTGATGAGAAAAAAAGTCGACTCTTGGTAACTGAAAATAATAAAATAACTGGCCTTGTGTCTGAAAAAGATTTGGGGATCTTTCTCTTTATGGATGACAGTGAAAGAAAACTAGATGAAATCCCTTTGTCTGAAATTATAAAACCAATGATTACTGTTGATGAAAAAATTGGACTAGACAAATGTGCTGAGATGATGATGACTAATTTAATTGGATCTTTAATTGTAACTTCAAATGATGAAGTTGTTGGAATTTTAACTAAAACTGATCTTCTAAGATATTTCACAAAAACACATCCAGATGAAAAAATTGTTGGTGAATACATGTCTCCATACTATGCTTGGCAATATTCTGACACGCCACTATACAAAGTGGTATTGAAAATGATTGACGATGGTATTTCTAGAATGATTCTGAGAAATCATAATGAAGTCCCTGTAGGTATTATCACGTTTCGAGATCTTTTTGAATTAGCACTAAAGCAAGGAAATTTCGATGATGTACTTGATAACACTGATCCACTAATATCTGTAATATTTCCGAGAAAGGGATTCATTTCTGAATCTGGTTTTGGTGGGAGCGTCAAAGTAGATGATATTATGAGCAAGAATATTGTTTCTGTAAACTATGATGATGATTTGGCAAAAGCAGGCAAATTACTATTGGAGAAAAATATCAATGGTGCCGGGGTTTTATCGAGACATGATAGTATGATTGGAATTATAAGTAAATCTGACATTGTCAAAGCCGTGGCTTTTCTAAAATAGTCTCATTTTCACTACATTCCACGTGTATAATTTCCACTGTTTTCTAAAACTCTAATAATTTAGTAAATCTAGGAGAATCATTGGATTATGACAAATTCTGCTCTCAAATTTTAGATGTAGATCCTAAAATTCGATTTGCTACAGTATTTGATGAATGGTCAGTCAAAATAGGGGGTGGGATGAGAGACGGTGTGGAGAGCTTACTTTCAGAGCGTGCATCAAAAGAACTTGTCAATTTAGCAACATTTGATTGGAAATCCCGGAAAGACATGGCTAAAATGCTAGGGAAAACAAAATACACTCTAGCAGAATATGAAACGATTAAACGTTTTTCATTTTATCTTGGTGATGATTATTTGCTTCTTGTAAGTGCTGAAAAAGACTGTGATACTAATTTGGTAGTTGATCAAGTAATCAAACTATATTACGAAAACCAAGAATGATTATTGTAAAAACTCAAATCTTTTTATGAGTAAACAATGAACTAGAATTATGGAATTAAAATCAGAAAAATCAATTAAAGAATATTTAAAAAAATTACCTGATGACACCATTATCAAATATTATCTTGATGTAGAGTATAGTCCATTCCCAATACTAGTCATTGAAGAATATACTCGACGATTTAAACGAAAAACCAAAAATGAAATCATCAAAGATCTTAAATTGCAATCTCGTCTTGCCAAAAAGAAAACTAAAGAATTAGGTTCTATGGCAAAAAAACACAAACTAGTTGATGATGTTACAAGACAAAAATCTGAAGAAATAATCAAACACGCAAAGAAGAAAGGTTACAAAATAAGTGAAAAACTAGCTTCAAAGGGAAGTATTTTGGGTTCTAAATTAAAAAAGAAAACCAAGTCTGGAATTGAATCTGGCCTGAAAGCAAAATCCAGACTCCAAACATCCAAACACAAAGATCTTGATTTACTAAAAAAGCTTGGAGATTTACAAAAGGCAGGAATAATCACAAAGAAAGAGTTTGAAGAAAAGAAGAAAAAGATCCTTTCTAAAATTTAGGTAATGAATTTTACAAATCTAGGTATGATAAATTCTCTTTATTTGTTATTTGGAATTCTTTCCATTTTTGCCTTATTTTCTACAAATTTGTCATATGTAGATGCCATTCAAGCTGAAGGTAAATCGGGATGGATAGTAATGTCAGACAAAGTTTGTGGGGACAAATTATGCTCAGAACTAGAATCAGGCTCTGAAAATTCTACTTTTTCATCCATCGCATATTTTCCTCCACCTCTAATTCAAATCTCACAAGGCGTTGATCCATCAAAGGTAACATGTACAGAAGAAAAATCACTAGTTCTAAAACAATCAAACGGATTACCTGCATGCGTTAATCCTACAAGCATTGAGAAATTAATTACTAGAGGTTGGGCAATTCATGTTTTACCTGATTATGTTGGTGAAAATAATAATTCTGAAATTTTTACACTTGGAACTCATTTGACAACGTCTGAAATGGTTGCCTACTTTGATAATACTTTGGGATACTTGGCAAAACCTGTTGGTGATGGAAATTATCCTGGGGTTGTAATGATTCATGAATGGTGGGGACTGAATGATAACATCAAAGAGATGGCAGATAAACTTGCATCTCACGGATATGTAGTACTTGCTGTTGATCTTTATGATGGAAAAGTTGCAGCAACATCTGATGAAGCAAGACAACTAATTACATCATTTGATTCTGAATATGGAATACAAAACATGAATTCTGCAGTTTCCTTGTTGAGTGATGATTATTCTACAAACACCATTGGTTCGATTGGTTGGTGTTTTGGTGGCGGTCAATCACTAAACCTTGCACTTGATAATGATGAAATGGATGCCACTGTAATTTATTATGGTTCTTTGGTAACTGATTCTGAAAATCTATCTTTTATTGATTGGCCCGTTCTTGGAATCTTTGCTGAATTAGATAAAGGAATCCCCGTTGATACCGTAAATAAATTTGAATCTGCATTAAATGAAGTGAATGTAGAGAATCAAATCCACATCTATGACGGCGTTGATCATGCTTTTGCCAATCCTTCTGGAGAACGATATGCTCCTGAAGAATCAAAAGATGCCTGGGACCAAACTATCTCCTTTTTAGAATCAAATTTGAAATAATTTTAATAGAAAAGTTACTCAGATATGAATATCTTAAATATTATAATTTCTTGAATAAGTGATGAGTCGCGAGGATTTCAATTATTCTTCTATTCTAATTCAAGACATTATGACTAGGGCCTTAATCACAGTTAATCTGTCCACCACTGCATTACAGGTAGCAAAAATGATGGAACAAGGTGGAATTGGAGCAGTCCTTGTACAAGATAATGGCAATCCTGTTGGTATTGTAACTGATAGAGACTATGCGACAAGAATTGCAGCAAATGGTCTTCCACTTAACACTGCTGTGGAGAACATAATGTCTACACCATTGATTACAATTAATCATGATGAACCAATTTCTGCAGCTGCTGAACAAATGACTAGTAAAAAAATTAGAAAACTTGCAGTTACTGAAAATGGTAAGATGGTTGGAATAGTTACCTCTACTGATTTAGTAACTCAATTGGCAAAATAGTTAGAAAGTTTTTGTCTTTCTCAGAAAAACTGTCACTGCTGCCATGTAGCAACCTGTTGCAATAACTTCTGAAATTAATGATGCCAAGTATGGCTCTATTCCAATTTCTAAAAAATAATATAATGTTGGCCACCGTATTCCTAGATAGATGATTTCCCCAACCCCAAAAGATGAAATCAAAGCTAGTAATTCTTTTTTAATTAAATTTGACTTCATTGACTTGTAACGTTCTTTGTTATCCCAGTAGAACAGTGCAGAAAAAATTCCGAAATAAATAATATAGCCGATAATTATTGTAATTGTTGTATTGAGATAATTTTCTTGATCCCCTAGTAGTTGAGCAGCAACTGCTGATAATGATGCTGAAATTACAAAACAAATGAGAAAGTTTCTATTAATTTGTAATAACTGTGGATTTAATTTCATGATGTATCTTTGGTAACTGTTATTTTGAATCATTTCATAAACCAAACTGTGAAAAAGAGATGTCAATGGGCAAAAGATGAACCTAACACTACCTATCATGATGATGAATGGGGGACACCTCAACATGATGATAAGATATTATTTGAATTTCTAATATTGGAGGGGGCACAGGCTGGCTTGTCTTGGGTTACTATTCTTAATCGTAGAGATGGCTATAGGAAGGCATTTTCTGATTTTGATGCTAATAAAGTCTCAAAATATACTCAAAAACGAGTGGCCAAACTACTCAAAGATGAATCAATTATTCGGAATAAACTAAAAATTAATTCTGCCATAAATAATGCAAAACTGTTCTTAAAAATTCAAGATGAATTTGGAACTTTTGACAAATATCTATGGGGATTTGTTAATCATAAACCAATTAAAAATAAATTCAAAAAATATTCTGAAATACCTGCAACTAGTGAAATTTCAGAAAAATTAAGCAAAGATCTCAAAAAACGCGGTTTCAATTTTGTAGGTCCTACAATTTGCTATGCCTTAATGCAAGCAGTAGGAATGGTGAATGATCATACCTCTGGATGCTTTTTGTATAAAAAATAATTTTTTTAAGTAAGATTGTTTTTGTTTTAATATGGCTGAGGGAAAATTTGCAACATCTGTATCTTGTATGGATGGTAGAATTCAAATCCCATTAAACAAATGGATTAAAGAAAATTATTCTGCAGATTTTGTTGATACCATAACTGAACCTGGTGTAGAAAAAAACATTACAAATGTCGTTGAATCAATCAAAACTAAAGTTGGAATTTCAATTAATGCACACAAATCTGAACTAGTTGTTGTATCGGGCCACTATGACTGTGCTGCAAATCCTGTATCTGATGAAGAACACATTTCACAAATTAAAAATGCAGTTGATATAATTTCTTCTTGGGGATTAAACGCCAAAGTAATTGGAGTTTGGGTTGATGGCTCTTGGAATGCTAATGCTCTCTAGTTAACTAAACTGGGAGATATTGGAATTGTTATTTCAAATTCACTAATACTATCTGTTGCAAAAATATTGATCTTTTTCCCAAATGCTTTATCAGGAATTGGCCATGGCATACTGAGATGTCCTCTGTCACTGGTTTTGATTTTAAGTAAATCTGAAAATGTATCTCCAGAAATTGTAATTCTTACAACATGGTGTTCATTCCATCCGTCTCCTTCAAACATTAGAAATCTTTGATTGGATATTTCATCTGGTGTGATAGTTAATGTTGCATCAAAGTCATGAATTGTTTTTGATGACTCAATTCCTTCTAATCTATTTTTAATAAATTCCTCAAACATTTCTTGTTGGGCTTTTTCTGATATTGCCCATCCTTTCTCTCTTAATTTTTCAACATTGTCTAAATTAACACAAGCTGGAATTTGTTTTGTTTTTTTAATCACAATTTCTTGTCCTTCTTTGCATTGAATCAAATCTATTGTAATTCCTAGTTTTAGTTGTCCAAATGGACTTGATTTGTTAAATGGTTTTGGATTTTCTGAAAAATCCGAACATAACCTGTCTCCACACACCTTGATGTTGCGTGATGATTCTCCTTTCTTTGCAATTCTCTCATCTACTTCGGAGCATAATTTGTCCCCGCATACTTTGTCAGAATTAATTACCTTGTATTTCTTAATTTCAATCCCTTCAACTGAGTCGATAAGACTAAACCCCAACCCAGTTACAAAAACTCCGATGATTATCTTTGTAATCATATTTTTCCATCATGTTTCTTGAATTTTAGGTTATATTCTACAATTTTACATGATATTTGATTAAACTGAGTCAAAGATTTTCTAAATTCTCCAAAACTGCCGGACCTGGAATATTATTTGCCTGTACTGCAATAGGTGTATCTCACTTAGTACAGTCCACTAGGGCTGGTGCTGATTTTGGCTTGATGATTTTGGGATTTGTAATCTTGGTAACTTTGTTGAAATATCCTTTCTTTGAGTATGGCTCTCGCTATGCAAACTCTACACAAACAAGTATCATTGATGGTTACAAGAAACTCGGCAAACCTGCACTGTGGTTGTACTTTTTGTTAACAATATCTTCAATGTTTTTTGTTACTGGCGCTGTAGGGTTTGTTACTGCTGGATTTTTTGAGAATCTTTTTGGAATTGATTTTCTTGGAGAATGGACTGTGGTCATTTTGTTTGCTGTATGCGTTGGAATATTGGCGATTGGAAAATACAATGTTCTTGATAGTTTGATTAAGATAATTGCAATTATATTACTGGTCTCTACCGTTTCTGCATTTTTGTTTGCATTGTATAATGGTCCAATAGAACCTGTAGAGGAATTTGTTCCAAAAGAACTTTGGAATGTCACTGGAATCTTTTTCTTGCTTGCATTGATGGGTTGGATGCCAACTGCAATTGACCTATCCAGCTGGAATAGCTTGTGGACATTAGAGAGAATGAAACAAACAA
>DAOWGL010000095.1 GCA_030637455.1 Candidatus Nitrosopumilus sp.
AGATATCAAAATTGCAAATAAACGCAAAGTCAAAATTTTCAGCCCCATTAATGATGAAGTAAAATTTACTGAAAAAGCAGGAAAATATCAAGGGATGTTTGTCAGAGATGCAGACAGGCCAATTGTTGAGGATCTAAAAGAGTGCAATGCGCTTGTAAAAATTGGTAAAATTAAACACAAGTACCCGCTATGTTGGAGATCACACCATCCAATTGTTTGGCTTGCCAGAAGAGGATGGTTTTACAAATTAGATAGATTAGATAACAAAGCAATTGATGCTGCAGAAAGTGTAGAATACTTTTTTGAGCAACCAAAGAATAGATTTCTCGGAATTATCAAAGAAAGACATCCTTGGTGTATTTCTCGAGAAAGGATTTGGGGTTGCCCTCTACCAGTTTGGAATTGTGAAGATTGTGGTGAGAAAAACTGGTTCTTTACTAGAAAAGATATTGTAGATTCTGCAGACAAATTACCAGACGGTCCTGACTTTGAATTACACAGACCATGGATTGACAACATTACAATAAAATGCAAAAAATGTAAGGGCGTCAATACAAAAAGAGAAGAATATGTTTTAGATACTTGGCATAACAGTGGTTCTGCACCATATGCATCACTAACTGATGAAGAATATGCTAATGATATTCCTGCACCATTTTTCACAGAAGGTATTGATCAAACTAGAGGTTGGGCATACACACTACTAATTGAAAATGTGATTTTAAACAATACCGCAACCCCACCTTACAAATCATTCTTGTTTCAAGGACATGTGTTAGATGAGAAAGGAGGGAAAATGAGTAAAAGTAAAGGCAACGTTCTAGAAGGTGCAGAATTACTTGAAAAATACCCAGTTGATCTGATTAGATTCTATTTCATGTGGAAAGCAAGTCCAATTGAGCCACTAAGTTTTAGCACAGATGAATTAATGTCAAGACCATACCAGGTAATTAACACATTATTCAATTTACACCTGTACTTTCAGCAAAATAGTCAATATGATAATTTTGACAAATCAAACTCAATAGAATGGGCAAAGCAAAATGATTTACTCACATCTCCAGATATCTGGCTATTATCTAAACTCCAAAAACTAATTCAGATTCTTACTGAGAAAAATGAATCATGTAAATTTCACGAAGGAGCAAAAGCAATTGATGATTTTATCATCAACAACCTTAGCCAAATTTACATCCCAATTACTAGAGGGGAATTATGGGATGAAGACGATGAAAAGAAAAATAGAAGGTTATCAATCTATGCAGTTCTAAGTGAAGTTCTTAAAACATTAGATATTCTGATTCATCCATTTTGTCCATTTACAAGTGAACATCTCTACCAATCAATATTTCCAGGAAAACAAAGTATCCTACTTGACAAATGGCCAACATACCAAGAAGACTTAGTCAATGAAGAAATTGAAGAATCATTTGATATTATGAAAGATGTGGTATCTATTTCTTCAGCTGCCAGAATGAAAGGAAAGCTGAAAAGACGATGGCCATTAAATGAAGCCCAAATTTGTGTAAAGAAAGGTCAAAAAAGTAAACTCGAATCATTATCTGAACTATTACAATCTCAACTAAATGTTGAAAAATTTACAATCACTGAAACAGAAAAAGAATCAGGATTGGAACAAATTTTAGAATTAAAACAATTAGGATTGCCAGTCAAAGGAGTAGTAGAATTAGAAAGAAAACGAATTGGACCTAAAGCAAAACAACACATGGGAAAACTTGTGTCCACATTTAATGAAATAAATCCAGATGAAATAATTTCATCATTAGAAAAAAATTCAAAATATGATTTTGACATAGATGGAGAAACAATCTCATTGGATAATGAAGACTTTAAAATTGACTTTGATGCAAGTGAAAATTTTGCAGCTGCAAAAAGAGAAAATTATACTGTATTAATTTCTACATCAAGAAACAAAGAGATGATGGCGAAAGGGTTGGTGAAAGATATTGCAAGAAGACTTCAAACACTTAGAAAAGAAAGAGGATATACACCAACTGATGTTTTAGATGTTGCATCAATTTTGGAATTAGATGAAGAATCACTTGAAATGATGAAAGATAAATCTGAAGAACTAGCATTCTTGGTTAGAGTAAAACAGGTCAACTTTACAGAATCATGTAAAGAATACAAAGAAGATGACATTGATGGTCAAAAAATCAAAATTTCAGTAGAATAGATTTTGAAAATTAATGTAATATTTTTATTACATTTAGAAATCCCATAAACAAATGTCAGAATCAACCCCAAATGTTGTTGGAATTAACGTTCTAAAACAAAATGGCCTAGATGTTGATGAATTGTTAAAGGAATTAATCAAAAATGCAGCAGTAGAATTTACTGCATACTATTACTTTACCAATCTCAGAGCACATTGTACAGGCATGGAAGGGGAAGGATTGAAAGGAATTATCGAAGATGCAAGATTAGAAGATCTTAGTCACTTTGAATCATGTCTTGAGAGAATCTATCAATTAGGTGGAATTCTTCCAAATGACGCAACAGAATTTATCAAAATTTCTGGCTGTGAATTCTTACAACTTCCAGCAAATCCAACAGATCATAAAGCGATTCTAGAAAAATGTCTCAAAGCAGAACAGGGTGCAATTGTCAACTGGAATAAAATTTGCCAGATGACATTGGGAAAAGATCCCGTCACATACGATATTGCAAAAGATATCTTAGCTGAGGAGATCGAACATGAGTCTTGGTTCCTAGAACTAATCTATGGAAGACCATCAGGACACATGCGAAGAAAGTATGCAGGCGAAAGACCACATACAAGAAAACATTCTAGAGCATTAGATATGGCCTAAGTGCCAAATCATTTTCTTTATTTTAAATTTAGAATTAAAGTGACTTTATACACGACAAGTTGTGAAGATGCGTTGTTTTATCACGGTTAAATATAAAAATCACATATTGATAATATGGTAAAACAGATTAGCCTTGATGCATGGCAAATTCAGCATTTATCAGATCTGTTAGAAAAAGGCTCAAACATTGTTGCAAAAACAAACAGACCCATTGTTCTGTATAGACAAACGCTAGAGGAGGAGGAGGAATCTTATGAAGAAATTGTATGTTCTCTTACCAAAGGATATGTAATTGAGCAGATGGTCACATCTGGAGGAATTTTAGTTCCAAGTTTTCATCAACAATTTGTATTCACTATTGAAGAGTATCCTCAAGAACTATTACGAAAAAGTAAAGATCGCTTTTTAGAAATGATTGATTTTCTAGATGAGCAATTGAAAATAGCATCATAGTTAATAAAGACCGTAAATTTCATGAGTTTTGCATGCAATTACTAGAATTTCAGGCTAAGGAATTATTCAGAGAATATGGAATTAACTTACTTGATAGCATCTCATCTACCAATATCGAAGAGGGGCGCAAACATGCAAAAGAAATAGGATATCCATTCGTGATTAAAATTCAAGTGCCTGTTGGAGGTAGAGGAAAAGCAGGTGGTATTCAAAAATGTCAAAACGATGATGAATTTGAGCTAAAATACCCACAAGTAATGGACTTGACAATAAAAGGTGAAAAGGCAAGAGCAATTTTGCTTGAAAAAATGGCAGATATCAAAAAAGAATTGTATCTTTCAATATTTTTGAATCGTTCAAAGAGATGCTATACAATTATTGCATCAGCTGAAGGTGGTGTAGAAATTGAATCAGTTAAAAATCAAATTATTAAAGAAGTGGGATTAGGAGATGTTTCAGATGAACTTGCAAGAGAAGTTGCAAAAGAAATGGAATTAGAAGGAAACACAGCAGAGCAATTTATTGACACTTTAAAAAAATTATCAAAATTAACAATTGAAAAAGAAGCAGAACTTGTAGAAATTAACCCATTAGCAATTATGCAAGATGATTCAATCATGGCACTAGATGGAAAATTTGTTACAGATGACAATAGTAATTTTAGACATCCAGAATTACAACAATACCAAGAAAAAACAGCTATTGAAGAGCAAGCTGAAAAAAGTGGATTCTCTTTAGTTGAACTTGATGGAGATATCGCAGTTGTCGGCAATGGTGCAGGGCTGGTAATGTCAACATTAGATATGCTATCAGATAACGGTGGAAAACCAGCATGTTTCTTAGATGTAGGTGGCGGTGCAACAACAGAATCAGTGTATGAAGCATTAACCTTAATCAGTCAACTACCAAGAGTGAAAGGAATTCTTGTAAATCTTTACGGAGGAATTGTAAAAACTACGGTTGTTGCTGAAGCATTTCTCAAAGCATATGAAAATAATCTAATTGATTTACCAGTATTTTCTAGACTAAAAGGCACAGCATCAGAAAAAGCAAAAGAAATGCTACAGGGTTCTAGAACCAACATATTTGATTCAGTAGAAGATGCAATTAATGCAGCAGTTATGGGGATAAAAAAATGACAGACATCTTTGGATTGTTAAAGGGAAAACCAGAAGATTCAGATTATGAGAATAAAGGAGTAATCGTTCAAGGTATTACTGGGGCATATGGTTCACTACATACAAAACAAATGATAGCATATGGAACCAATGTAGTTGCAGGTGTCACTCCAGGGAAAGGAGGTCAGAAATTTGATGATAAAATTCCAATTTACAATACAATGCAAGAGGCAGTAGATGCAACTAATGCAAAAATATCAATCGTATTTGTTCCAGCAAAATTCTTCCTTGGTGCTGCCAAAGAGGCATTGAATGCAGGGATTAAACTACTAGTTGCAATTCCAGAACACGTTCCAATTAGAGATACAATGGAAACATTAGATTTAGCAATTCAAAAAGGAGCAGTAGTCATTGGACCAAACACACCGGGAATTATGATTCCAGAATTAATCAAAATAGGAATCATGCCACCAATGCCATTCAAAGCAGGAAAAATTGCAGTGCTATCAAAAAGTGGCACATTACTTTATGAAATTTCTGATGCTCTTACAAATTCGGGATTTGGTCAATCAATTACCATTGGAATTGGAGGGGATCCAATTAACGGAACAAGATTAATTGATGCATTTGAGATGGTAAAAGACATTCCAGATATGGAAGGCTTGGTAATAGTTGGAGAAATAGGAGGAGACTCTGAAGAAATTTTAGCTCAAAGGATTATTGATAGTGGATTTAACAAACCAACAGTAGCATACATTGCAGGAAGAGCAGCACCTAAAGAAAAGAGAATGGGTCATGCAGGAGCAATTGTAATGGGCAATTATGGTTCAGCAGAATCCAAAGTATCCATGTTTAACAAAGCAAACATCCCAGTTGCAAAAAGACCGGCAGAAGTACCAGTGTTGTTAGCAGGAAAGATGGAAAAATCCGATTAGAATAAAAGAGAGAGATAAAGGAGAAAATTAAATGCCTATCACAGACCCAGAAAAGAAACGAATTGCACAACAAGCACGTCTTGTAATGAAAATTTGCTTCAAATGTGGGGCTAGAAATGACATTGACGCTACACGATGTAGAAAATGTAGAAACCCATACTTGAGATTAAAGAACAGAAATCTCGGTGTTAAGAAATAGAATTAAGAAATCATTAATCTTTGTCTATAATCTACAATTGCAGATTTTAATTCACTATTGTATTGCTTGACAAAAGATTTTGCCTCATCAGGATTATCCAATTCTTCAAAGGTCATTTGTAGATCTTCAGGGAGTTGTTCATTCATTTGAAACAAAACTTTGGCAGCCTCCACATATTGCCCTAAATTATCAGCATATTCAAAGGCCAATTTCATCCTGTCAATTAATACGTCAAACTCTTGCAAAGACATGAAAATTATTTTTAAAATTAGTAGAAAAGGTCAAGGTAATTGTGATATAATCACATAGCAAAGACAAAAAAACTCCCAATTGAGCAATTCAGTTGGACCGGTCGTCTAGTTTGGTTTGGATGACGCACTCACACTGCGTAAGGAAATTACTTTCCCGCAAAGGTCGTGGGTTCAAATCCCATTCGGTCCACCATTTCCTATTCACAATAATATTTCTGCGCTATTCTAAATTACAGAAATTAGTATCAGGATCATAAACTAGTCCAGGACCACATACTTTACCAGGTACACAGAAATTGGTATCAGGATCAAGAACTGTCCCATCACCGCATTTTGGATCATATTCACCATAGAAAATATCTTCATTTTCAATTTCAGGTGTAGAAATTGTATCTGATGATGAATCTAATGTATTATCAAAATATCCTAGAGAATATCCTGCACCAAGGATGATCAAAATTAAAACAGGAATTCCCACAATAATTGGGATTTTTAGTGGAATGGATTTAGAGAAACTAGAAGGTTTTGATTCAGAGATAGGTTGTGGATTTGCACCTACTTCAAAAATAGAAGTTCCACAAATCATACAAAAGTTAGCACCAAGTGGACCTTTTTTTCCACATTTCCAGCAATGGATAGTTTCTGTGTTTTCAGGTTCGTTTTCAAAAACAATCTCATCAGTTTGTGTATCAGAAGTATGTTTGACAAGATATTTTTCTCGTAAATTTTTTAGATAATTCTCATCAGTAATCCAGATTTTTTTATTTTGAATGAAAGTCTGTTTAATGTGCTCTAATCTATAGGGGTCACCAACATCCAATTTCAATAAAGCATTAACTTCATCTATGACATCTATGGAATCCATACGTTTCCCATTATTTCACATGTCATTAAAAACTAATTGAAAAAGAGACGGCTAGATTTTATCTCAGAGTCTAAAAATTAGATATTTCATACTAGACTAGTCAATAGTTGTGTATGACTAATGTCATTTCTGAAACATGTATCTAATCTTGATTGAAGTACTTTCAAATGGCATTCAATGGAACAGCATTTTTTGTGACCTACATAAAATGATGTTGTACAAACCTTACAAGTATTCAATCCAACATCTCCTCAGATAGTTGCTCTACTTGACCAGTTAACAGCAAGTATAGTTGCTTTAAAAAAGTCAAAGGGGCATCTCCTGTATTTGTTGTTTAATCTTTAAAACGACATTATTTGTCATTTTGATCAAGTGTTTAATCTCAAGGTCATTTAGATACTCACGACCATCATCAAAGGAATGTTGGGCTACAAAAGAGACTTCACGTTGTAGGCTCTCTAGAGCTAATAGCTGGCTAGTCAAAGGGACATACCCATTGTTTGCTGTTTTATCTTCAAAAGTAAGTCATTAGTCATTTGTAATAGATTCGCCATATCAGAATCTAAAATACAGTCTGAATTGCTATCAATCATTATGGTTTGTTGTGTTGTATTCATTGTTCTACAAAGATTGTAGTGGTTACAATGAATATAATCAAGGATTTCGATTAGGTGTGAATTGTATATCGATGGTGTCGAACCTTATGATTGAACAATGTTTTTAGATTCTAACAAGGGTACTCTGAAAGATCTTTGTTAATTTCAGACCCTTCATCTAAAATTTTTAGATGAAATGAGATAGATTTTTGATTACTAGGTTGTGGACTTTGAATCATGCTGTATTTTTAGAGAATAGTGTTTCTACAGATTGAGTAATATCATCTGAACCAAAATGTCTCTTATCATAGCAATGCTCACACACAAGCCATTCAGGACAGTAATTCTGTCCTTTTGCAGGTTTGTAAGTAATTTTGTATTTTGGTTCGTGTCTATCTTCGCATCGATTCATCGTCAATCTCCTTTGATAGTTATTCTACTTGACCAGTTAGAAGTAAGAAGGATTGTTTTAGAGAGTTCAATATAGTGCCTCTCCTTTTTCCCAAGATAATTCAAACAATGAACTCATCAGGTCTACTAGAGTTTCAGAATCAGACCACCATGCAAAGACTTGTCGTGTAGGATGTGTCGCATTGCGCATAAAGATGAGAACCTCTTTTTTGTCATTGACAATAAAACACTTGTTTTCAGAATTTGATGGCATTGCCCTAATTGAATTTGAGTTCATTTCAGATAGAAATTCAGGGGTTTGATTTAGCGGAGTGACAACCATTTTGAGATCAGTTGAGGCTGCTTCTACCCAATCAAATACATCTGCATGATACATTCTAAGCAAATCTGGAACACTGCCATAGATTCTGAAATCTTCAGTGCTAGAATTCACCATTTCCTTGATTTTGTTTATGATAGGACCTGTGCCATGCAGCAATTGCATTTTTTCAGATTTTGATTCATCTGTTTCTACTGCAAAGAAAGGGATTTCTTTCCACATCTCTGAAAGAGATTCTTCCTTGTCTGCCAGGGTATCAATTCTATCTTGTTCTTGTTTAACCAATGTAGAAACTGCTTTTCGCATATCCATTGCAGTGTATTTTGTCGGATGTGCCAGCTCAGCTACTGCCAACCCCATATTTTGAAGGGAATTGACAAGATGGTAGGTCTCAGTTCTAGGCAATTGTAGTGCTTTTGCTATCTCAGAAGCAGTCTTCGATCCATACTTTCCAAGATAAATAAACACTTTTGCCTGGCTTTTGGTCAGACCAAAATTGATTAGTTCGTCTCTAATTTTTTCAAGAGTTAGTTTGTGCTTGTACATTGCAGTATCTGATTCATTATCAAATAGATTGATCTGAGTTCCTGAATTCATCAGAATTCCTCCTCTGAGTGTAATTTTAATTTCATCATGAAATTATTTGTCATTTCTAATAACTCGTCCATTTGTAGATTAGAAGACAACAGTGGAATACCTCCTATTATTTTTGAGATTTGTCATTAAAGAAACCGTCTTTGAAGATAGTTCACTTTGAACAGTGCATCTTTCATCGTTAATCATAAAATTTGCTTGTTGCAGATTCAAAGGGATTTCTCCTGGAAACCTAATTTTAATTTCATCATGAAATTATTTGTTATATTCAAAAGTGACACATAGTCTGCGTCCAATATTTTGGAATTTGAGTCAAATGTTTGGTTTTGTTGTTTTGTATTCATTGTTCTACAGAGATTAGAGTGGTTACAATCAATATAACGAAGGTTTTCGATTAGGCACAAAAATTGGTTCGAACCATGCGAACCTCCTCTTTTTGCATACCAGAAGTGGAATTACATACTATTGCTTATAAGGGAAAATTAGATAATTATCGTATTGAAAAATAGGCAAATAACCATCATTACGATTGCATCAGTAGCAATATTGCTAACATTATCTACAGTTTACTCCAATTTTGATATTTTACAGGCATATGCAGGAATTACATTAAGCAGCGACAATGTTGCAAAAACAATTCAGGTAAGAGTCACCCCATCTGGAACGTTATTGGAGCAAACCTATGATTCATTTTCAAGAGTAGGTTTTGTTGATGGCGAAAATAATTTTCTGCTAGAATCACTTCCAAGCAAGGACAAGAAACCATATTATCAATTGTTAAAAAAATCAATTGAAGACAAGAGAGTAGAAAGTACAAACAATAGAATGCATATTTCAATTGATCTATTTTCAGGAGACGGAGAAATCATCCAATCATTGGAATACAGGGATTGTAAGGTAACTGAATATTTTGTTCATGGTGTGGATTCTAAAGGTAAGATTTTCTTTTCAGAAGAAGATGGAACTGTCGAAATTAGAGAGGTCAGTAAATTCTCATGTGTATCATTTACATTAAATCTTGAACCACGAAATGCAGGGTTAGTCATAGATACTGTATTAAATCAAATAGGAGATGATTCAAATGAAACAGAATTCGAGTATAGAGGAGATGATCCATATTTCAGTAACAATCCATTAAATTCTGCTGAAGGAGATCTATTCTTTAACAGTATGACAAACACATAACAGGAATTTATCAACGGTGAATGGATAGACATTTCAGGAAAAGGCGGACCACCATCACCTAGAAGATAGTACAATGAAATTACAAATCATTGTCATTCTATTAGCTACATTTGGAATTGCTACAGGGTTGGCAGCGATAGGAGATGGGCAAATTTTCATCACAGTTACATCTGAAGGAAAAGCAAAGGTTTCCCAGTCATTATTTCCAGAGACATTTGTCTCAACAATAGATGTAAAGGTTATTTCTGAAAATATTTCAAATCTTTTAGTAATTGATGAGGAAAATATTCTTCTAGGTACATCCCAAAATCAAGAACTGCTTAAAATCGCAACTTTGGGGGCATCTGCAGTAGATTTGAAATATAATGCAGATATTCTATCCTACGAATCAGGCGTATTCAAGCTCAAATACAACAGTGAATTAGAATCAAGAATCAATCTCCCACCACTTTCAAAACTAGTATCATTAAACACAATTCCAATTGAAATTACAGATGAGGAGTATGTTTTACCTCCTGGAGACATTTCCCTGAGCTTCTCCATCAGACCAGTCACATCAAAGGAGTTTTTTGTTCCAGTTAATGATTCAGAATACAAGATAGAGGCCATCACTGCAGCAAAGATTGAAGGGTTTTCTGCAAATTCAGAGCAAATTCAATTTATCATCAAAGACAAGGCAATTGTTTTAACAATAATTCCCACACAAATAATGGCAAACCCAAATGATGCATTACTCAATGGTGAAAAAGTTGATTTTACTCAATTTCATAAAAATTCAACGCATTCATGGATTAGAATAGATCCTCATGAGAAAGGTCTAGTCAAAATTTTAGATAATACTGAGAAAACAGAGGAAGGTGGCGGTTGTCTAATTGCAACTGCAACATATGGTTCTGAAATGACACCACAGGTTCAATCTCTAAGAGAGATTCG
This sequence comes from Candidatus Nitrosopumilus sp., assembly GCA_030637455.1. GTDB lineage: Archaea > Thermoproteota > Nitrososphaeria > Nitrososphaerales > Nitrosopumilaceae > Nitrosopumilus. Next base: position 10,694 of record DAOWGL010000095.1, read on the forward strand.
CAATAACCAATTGATGAAAACAGATTCAGGAGTTTCATTTATGACTGGATTCAATTCTTTCTACTATTCATTCTCACCATATGTTGCAGATATGGAAAGAGAGAATCCATTCTTTAAGGAAATTGTAAAAATTGGAATTATACCGTTGTTATCATCACTTTCTGTAATGGAATATGCAGAAACTGATGAAGAAATTTTGGGATTAGGCGTCAGTGTAATCCTAATGAACATTGGAATGTATTTTGTTTTCCCATTTATAATATGTTATGAAATTATGAGGATTATGCGAACCAGAGGCGTGAAGAAGTCGAGCTTGGTCGTTATATCCCATTGTAACGTTAAATCAGTATTGAAAATCGGTCTTGTCGGCCTAATTGCACTTTTCGTATTATCTGTTAGTGTACCTTCAGCTTTTGCTCAATCAGTTGAATCAGAAGGACAAAATCCAATCAGAGTTATTTTAGATATGAGTTATGAAAACATACAAGAATCATTTGCAGATGCAGGAATTGATCCAACAGAGGATCCAATATTCATAGCATCTCAGAATTACTATGATGAAGCTATTGCAGCACTAGAGGAAGGAGATCTTGAAACAGCTGAAGAGAGTGCACTATTGGCCATGGCATTATTTGAGGAGTCAGCAGAGGAAATAGGGGAAATACTAGAAGTTCAGCAAGCAACCATACAACCACTAGGATTGAGCACTGCAGCAGCCAGTATTTTTAATGTTCAAGAACGAATTACAGATTCAGACAGTGAAACAAACGAGTTACGTGAATTAGTAAAATTGAACAATTATGATGATGTTGATTTTTCAGAATATGATGAATCAGTCAATCTAGCAAAAACACTTTTGGCAGATGGATTTGTTCCTGAGGCTCAAGCACAATTAGCATTAGCAGATGCAATTAAGGATAATCTTTATGATGAAATTGCAAATAATCCAAAGATTGTAGAAGACATTACAGAGTATATGGATGACCAAAAGAATCTAGGTTTAACTAAAAAAGACATTAGAGAATTAGAGGAAATATTGGAGGATATCACTGAAGAGGTAGATGCACCTGGAAACAGCGGTGATGCGCCAGGACAGAATGATGATGGAGGACCTGGAAATAGTGAGAACGCACCAGGACAGA
>DAOWGL010000005.1 GCA_030637455.1 Candidatus Nitrosopumilus sp.
ATCTCCACTGTCTCTTCTTGGACTATCTCTAAAGCTTCCTTCTCTTCTATCTCCACTGTCTCTTCTTCGGTCACCGCCTCTTCTTCGGTCACCGCCTCTTCTTGGACTATCTTCAAAGCTTCCTTCTCTTCTAAATGATGGAGGTGGTCTCATGTCCTTTTCAGTAGGATTTTCATATTTTTTGCCAATTTCATCAACTCTAATGTTGAGTTTATCAAGTAAAGTTTGGTTTAATCCCTCTCCATACACATCGACTCTTGCAGCAATTACTGCCTTTGCAGCAACTGCACGGGCAATTTTCCCTCTTTGCCATCTTGGAGCAGCATGAACCATTGCATGTTGGAATAATAATCCGTGTTTAGGTGGTTGTGAACCTGTCTTCAATGCTCTGAATAATGCTTTTTCAGCTCCTAAAACTTGTATTGTACTAGCAGGCATTGATGCCATTTTTTTGAGACTTCCAGCTCTTCCTAAAATTCTTGCACCAACTGCTGTACCAAGTATTGCTGAAATATTTGGTGCAATCTCTTGCATTTCATTTTCTACATGCTCTTCAAGTTTTTTACGTAATTCATGAAATTCTAAAACTTGTTTTGCAATTGATTGTACAATTGCTAAATTAATATCTGAAATATCTCCGCCCCTACTTTTTGATGAAATTAAAGATAACATCTCAACTTTTGATTCTGGAAAACCAGCTTCTTCAAAAATTTGTTTAGTTAGTGATTCTCGTTTTCCTGCAATAACTATTTGTGCATATCCGTTAATACTATCGATTATGTTATCTAGTTCTGGAAAATGCAATCCATACCATTCTCTAAGTCTTGAACTTAGCCCATTTGCAATTTTATCAATTTCATCTAGAGAATTAATTGCTTGAATGATGTGAAGATCTGGACTTTCTGAAACTTCGGTAACTTTTGAAGATGATAATCCTAATGCAAACTCTCTTAATTTTCCAAGTGTGTCTTGTAGGTTTGATGCAAAACCTGAATCGACAATGATTTGAGGTTTTGTTGCTTGAATTACATCTAATTCGGACTCATCCATCAAATGACAATCAATAGAATATTTTTTTAAAATTGCAAGTAGTGATTCGTCACTTACAGAAAATCCTCTTTGAGTTGATGCCAGATAATTTACAAGTTCATTTAATTTTGATTCTTTACTTTTGACTAATAGGTACTCTTTTACAGGATTAGAGAAAGAAAATGCCTTGTCTAGTTTTCCATCATTGAAAACTGAGATTCCTAACTCTGTTAAAATTACAGAATACATGACTAGTTAATTCTAAATCACCTTTAAAAACGGTACCAGAATCAAGAATCAACTGTTATATTCAAAACTAAGTTAATTAATCAAAGTGGAGCCTAGTATTGCAACTTCCATAGGTAAAATTCAATTAGATAAACCTGTGATGTTGGCATCTGGAATTTTAGGCATATCTTTAGATGTGTTTAATCGCCTTTATGCATCTGGTGCAGGTGCGGTTGTTACAAAGTCTCTTAGTACTGCTCCCTGGGAAGGATATCCAAACCCTACTATCTTTAGTGTAAAAGGTGGCGGATGGATTAATGCTGTAGGTCTCTCAAATCCTGGTGCATCAAATTTTGCAAAAATGATTGAACCAAATCAAGATGTTCCAATAGTTGTGAGTTTGGTAGGTTCTGTACCTGAAGATTTTGAAATGATGATTAAAGAATTCAAAAATTGTAAAGTCAAAGCATTTGAGTTGAATTTATCTTGCCCTCATGTTGCCAAAGTCGGCTTGGAGGTTGGTGATGATCCTGGATTGGTTAAAGCAATTGTATCTACTGTAAAAAAAGCAACAAATGTGCCAGTTATCGCTAAAGTGGGATTAGGTACAAGTAATTATCTCAATACCGTTAGTACTGCAATAGATTCTGGAATTGATGCAATCACTGCAATTAACACAGTTAGAGCAATAGCAATTGATGTAGAAACTCAACGTCCAATACTTAGCAATAAATTTGGAGGATTGTCTGGAACTCCTATTAAACCAATTGCATTAAGATGTGTTTATGAAATTTCTTCAAAATATGATATACCGATAATTGGATGTGGAGGAATCTCTACTTGGGAGGATGCAGTTGAATTTTTCTTGGCAGGATCTTCTGGTGTTCAACTTGGAAGTGCAATAGGTGATAATTGGGTTGGAGTTTTTGATGAGATTAACAAAGGTATCATACAATACATGGAGAGAAAAGGTTTCAGCACAATTAAGGATATGGTGGGTCTTGCAAAGAAATCTTAATCACCCCACAATTGTTACAATTGAAAAAGTAATAGATGAAACTACAACAGTGAGAACGTTGGTTTTCTCTGATGACATAATGCCCAATGCACTTCCAGGTCAATTTGCCATGGTATGGATTCCTGGTGTTAATGAATTACCAATGAGTGTAATGATTTCAAAAGAATCTGGAAAAGCAGCATTTACTGTTAGAAAACATGGACCTTCATCTACTGGTTTATTCAATGTTCCAGTAGGAGGACAAATTGGAATCAGAGGTCCATATGGAAATTCATTTGATATTAAAAATGGAAAATTATTGTTAGTTGGAGGTGGAACTGGTCTTGTTCCTATGATGCGATTACTCACTTTTGTAAAGCCTTCAGATGATGTTACTGTTCTAATGGGTGCAAAATCAAAAGATGAAGTTTTCTTTGAAGATTTGGCAAATGATCTTTTGACAAATAATTCACACCGTATACTTGTATCAACTGATGATGGTAGTTATGGCGAAAAAGGATTTGTAACTGATTTAGTTGAAAAATTAGTTAGTGAAACTCATTATGATGCTGTGTATGTTTGTGGTCCTGAAATAATGATGTACAAAACTGTACAATCTGCACATTCGAGAAATATCTTTGTTCAGGCAAGTCTTGAGAGGATGATGAAATGTGGTGTTGGGATATGTGGCAGTTGTTGTGTGGGTGAGGATCTTACATGTAGGGATGGAACTGTATTTGATGGAGAACATTTATCCAAAAATAAGGAATTTGGTCATTTACATAGAAACAAGGCTGGAATTTTAGAAAATTATTGAGTTTGACTCGTAAGGTTTAAAATCAATCACAAAATTATTTCCGTGAAGGGTATGGGTACTCCAAAAATAGTCTTAACGGCTGATAGAACTTTGATGTCTCCTTATAGGGGATTGTCTCTTGCAACATTTTTTGGGTGTGCTCCAGCAATAGATCCTAATAGAGATAAGAACAGTTTTTGGTATAAAATTCTTGGAAATCAAGTAACTCCCAAAATTCTATTTGATTTCATTTGTAATTGGTCACCTGATATTGATGGTGCAGCAAAATATGCTCCATATGGATTGAGAAAATTAGAAGCTGGTTTGTTACGTGATGGCTTTGCACGAAAAGATGTAGTTGTTGCTCATCCAAATCACATTGAAAAATTCATTGGTCCTGAAACTGAAGTTATTGGAACTTATGAAATGGATCCACTTGGAATGGGTCCAGTTACTATGACATTTACTTATGGACGAAAACAAACTTCTTACGATGAATTTTACAATGCAGAATTACATCATAGAATTAAAGCTGCC
>DAOWGL010000164.1 GCA_030637455.1 Candidatus Nitrosopumilus sp.
CCACAATGTTTCACTAACATTTTGTGTATCACCTTTAATCCAAATTTTCAACTCTATTGGCGAGCATGCATTAAGATCAATCTCACACAATGTATACTCAAAATAATCTCCTTTATTGAGACCCTCACCCAAATACCAAGTACCATCCACATCAACCCCGCCTGAACTTTGAGCGTATGCTGTACTTGAAAATCCAAATGTCATGATTAGTGCAGATAGTATCATGATGTTTTTCATGATTTAATTTTCAGAATTTATGAATATTAAACGTAGATTGCATTTTCTCACTTGATATTGAAATAATGTCGTTGACACCCGAAGATGCTAACGGTTGGTTTTACGACTAGCAACCAAAGCCACTAGGTCTGAAAACACAACTTGGCGTGCAAATCATCGTAAATTCAAAAGTGAGTTTTTGTATCAAAGATGCACTAAATAGGCAAACTTTTGCAACCTTGGAATGTATCTTGCAGTCAATTCAAGTAATCCTGTGACCGTTATGTATATTCCAATTAGGCCCGGTAGAAGAGATCCCGAAGCTGATGAAATAGAAGATGCTGAAGACTAGTATCAACTCTAAATTTCTACATTGATTTGATGAATTTCATAAATTTACAAAGTCGAGATATTTATTTGCCTTTTTAGGGTTTAACTTAATGCAAAATTGGAATTTAATTTTTGGAATTTTCATAATTTCTAGTCCAATTTTATTTGCAATGGTTGCATTTCCAGACTCTATAGCTTGGAGTTGGAATGAAGGAAGAGGTGGTTATTTCTTTGCTTTGATCTTTATTGTTGCTGAATTAATTGGATTAAAGATAGTAATTTCAAAGAAAAAATTACTTGCTGTCATTCCTCTGGCTTTAGCAACTATTGTTTATCTTGTTTCATTAGAATATGGTTTAAGAGATTACATTATAGAATCTGCAGAGTATTTTGATGTACAATTAATCTATTCTTGGACTTGGATGTGGGATTTTGTGGTAATGGCAATCTTTATTGTTACTGCATTAACTATATTCTTTGGAAAACGTTGGATTAGAATTGCTCCTGCTGGACCAATATTTCTCACAGGTACTGCGATAATCCTTTCACTTGATGCCTTTTTCCCATATGATACCCTTGGTCCATTACAATATGTTGTTCCATACTTTGTACAAGCAAATGTTTGGATAATCACTGTACTTGATCTTGGAACTGCAGTTGCTAAAGACAATGTAATGTTTTTGCGTGGTGACCATGGCTCAATGGCACTTCAAGTATTTTGGCCATCAGCTGGTGTTCATAGTATCATAATTTTTTCATTAGTAATTGGAGCATTCATGTTAAAACTAAACATTCCAAGAACTCGTAAAGCAATTTACTTTATTTTAGGAATTATTGGAACCATTATCGTCAATCTAATCCGAATTTTCTCTTTATCTTGGTATGCTCTTAAAGTCACAACTGATCCTGTTGCTTGGGAAGAATATCACAAAATAGCAGGTGAGATAATGTTCTTACCGTGGCTATTTGCGTTCATTTTGGTAGTAATTATCATTGAATCAAGACGTCTTAAAAAATCTGAAAGATAATGATATTTCTAAAAATAAGTAGTGATATCACTTTGTCCTTGAATTTCTGAAAGTTCTGAAACTTTGACCCCTAACCTTCTAATGGTAATATTCTGATTTTCTAGTGCTTCCTTTAGTAATTGGTCAGCTGCTTTTTCTAGCTCCTCAACACTTGCAGTTGGACTTCTTAGCATTCTTGATTTTGATTTATTTGATAAATCTGATTGTACAAAATGTATGCCTACTGATTTGAACATTTGATTATTTTTTTTCACTACATCATGTACTTCTTTACAAAGTTCTTTGATATTTTCAGATAAGAATTGATAATCTTTTGAGTCTTGTTTTAATGTTGTAATTTTACTATATTGTATTCGTGCTTCACGTTTTTTTACTGACTCATTATCTATTCCTCTAACTGCATTGTAGATGTATGTGCCTGTCTTCCTGCCAAATTCTTTATTTAATGTAAAAATATCTATTTTTTTTAAATCTTGAATTGTTTCTAAATTCATTTCCAAAAATCTTTCTTCAGTTTTTTTACCTATGCCTGGAATGGTTCTAATTTTCAATTGTTCCAAAAATACTTCAACTTTTTCTGGTGAGACTGTGGTTAAACCATCTGGTTTTTGAAAGTCTGATGCTATTTTTGAAATTAATTTATTTGGTGAAACCCCTATTGAACAACTGAGTTTTATTTTATCTCTAATGGAGTTTTTTATTTGCTGTGCAAGGTGATTTGCTTTCTCAAAACTTCCTTCAACTCTTTCTGTGACATCTAGGTAAGCTTCATCTCTTCCAACATATTCAAAAATATCTGCATAGTCTTTCATGATCTCCATTGCTTTTTCTGAAATCTCAGTATAGAAATCAAAGTCAACTGGTATGAATACTGCATCTTTTCTTTCTTCAAGTCTTTTTTTTGCAAATGCAATCGGAATTCCTGATTTGACTCCGTATTTTCTAGCTGTGTAATTTGCAGTGGCAATTGCACCACTATCTCCGCCTCTATCTGAATAAACACAAACACATACTGGCTTTGATTTTAGTTCTGGAGATCTTGTCTCTTCACATTGGGCATAAAAATAATCAAAATCTATGTGGAAAACTACTCTTGTTTCCAATATTTCGATAAGGTGTTTTGATTATTACTGTATTGTGTATTCATCTAAATATCGATGAAAGAATAGTATTTTCATGGAATATCCAGTTTCAGTAGATGAAAATGGTGTCAAGTTTAAACCTGAAAAAATGGAAAAGGAAAAACTCTATCATTGTATCTTCAAAAACAAAGCAATGTTGGTATTCAAGGATTCTCAGGATATCATGAATTGCTATGAAATTGAAGAGCCTGATTTAGTTGAACAAATTAGTAAATGTGATAGTGATGACGATCTTGAAAAATTATTTGAGGACTATTTACAAGGAAAACACCTGAAAAATTAAATAAAAGCCGGAGAGAAATTCGTATAACAGGAATTTAAAATTGAGCAGCAATAAAAAATCAAAAGACGCAGAAGACATCTTATCAG
>DAOWGL010000202.1 GCA_030637455.1 Candidatus Nitrosopumilus sp.
ATGACAGCTCGCGCAATCGTTTGGCGAGGATATCGTAATGAAATTCGGTATCGCCAAATATAGTCGTGCTGGGTTTGAATCGAATCTCGGTACCGGTGCGGTCTGTCGTACCCGTTACTTCCAGTGGTTTTACCGGATCACCGTTGTGATACTCCTGAAAATGGGCGTTTCCGTCACGCCAGATGGTCAGTTTCAGGACTTCTGATAGAGTCTAAGAATAATTGGTAAGGTTCAGATCTAGAATTTATCTTGTCAAGGGATATTTCCATGCTTTAGGCACGAGTGCGTCCTATTTGAGTCCCAATAAAGGGTATGGGCCCACGGGGATTTGAACCCCGGATTTTCGCCGTGTAAGGGCGACGTCATAACCGACCTGGACCATGAGCCCAGAAACCTACCTTGTTAAAATCCATTTAAACTTTGAGACAAGAGAAAATCTAGAAATTTGATAAAAAATCAAGAAAATCATGAATGACTATAGTTTTTTTTCCAGCCCAATTGGATTAGGTCATGTAACTCGAGACATTGCAATTGTAAATAATTTTAAAAATATTTCAATAAATTTTATCACAGGTAGTGGTGCTGCAAAAATTCTAAAAAAATTAGATTATAAAGTTCAAGATGTTTACAATCCACCTTCTTTCATTATTGAAAATGGAACTCTAAAAAATCCAGCAAAGTGGTTGTGGAATTATTATCAATATTATAGAGATTGTAGAAATATTTCAGAAGAATTAATTCAAAAGGATAAACCAGATTTAGTCATTAGTGATGAAGATTTTGCATCATTAACTGTTGCACAAAATATCAAGATTCCAACGGTGTTAGTTACAGATGTTTTTGAGACACATTTCACTAAAGGTATAGCATCAATTATTGAAAAAAAGATGAATAAATCAATGCAAGAAATTATAAAAAAATGTGATGTCGTAATATTTCCAGGAAACGGAGATGAACATGATAATATCAAAATGGTTGGCCCCATAGTTAGAGAAACAAACTCAACAAGAGAAGAATTAAGAAAAAAGTTTTCTTTTGAAAAAAAGATCATACTCATTTCTATTGGAGGTACAAGTGCAGGATTATTTCTAATTGAAAAAGCATTAGAGAGCATCTCAAAAATTAATCAAGAGTTAGACATAGTTTTAGTTTCAGGACCAGCAGTAAACAAAAAATATGAAAATGTAAAAAATTTAGGATTTGTAGATAACTTACATGAATTGATTTTTGCTGCAGATGTAATTATTTCATTAGCAGGAAAATCAACTATAGACGAGGCTAAGGCATATGGTACTCCGGCAATATTCATACCCATAAAGGGGCATTTTGAGCAAGAAGATAATGCAAGTGAACTAGGTTTTGTTTTTGAAGACATAGACCGATTACAAGAATTGATTTTAGAAAAACTAGAAGAAAAACGAATTCAAGTAAACACAGTAGGTGCAAAGATAGCAGCTGAAATTATTCAAAAATTAATGAAATAACAATCAAATGCTTAATAGAAGGTGATTTCGATTTGATAAAGTACATTGACTAAGCTAATAGTTGCCAAATTTGGTGGCAGTGCACTAGGTCCAAATGGCGAATTTATTCCAAAAATTATTCAAAGAATTAATAAATTAAAAACAGATTCCAAAGTGATTGCAGTTTTTTCAGCCCCATTAACAATTTACGATGAGAAAAAACGTTCATTGACTGATGTTATTTTAGAACAGGGTAGAAATGCAGAAAATGGAAAAAAACCATCTTTAGATATCGTAAAATCAACTTATCAAAAAATTCTAGAAAAAGTAGATGAAAATAACAAGGAAAATTGTAAAAAAACAATTGATTATCATCTAGAAAAAGCACAAAGCGCACTAGATGAGGCATATAGTAACAAAGAATTTGCAAATGAAGTACGCTCTAAAGCATTAGCATTTTCAGGTGAGATTTTGATGTCTCATGTCATGAACCACATTCTACGAAGTAATGGCATCAAAGCTGAAGCAGTGAAATTTGATGATTGGCCAATTATTACGGATAAAAATATAGAATTTACAAATTTTCTTACTGCAGAATCTAGAGAGAAAATGAGTAAAACCGTAGATCTGGTAGAAAATAATGAAGTAGTTACCATAGGTGGATTTATTGGGAAAACAGTAGACAATATCACTACAACATACGAGCGTGGTGGTTCAGATAGAACTGCAGCTGATCTAGGAATATTATTTCATAAAAAATATGAAACAAGTATAGATTTTGAGAAAGATAGTTCAGTGGTTTCAGCAGATCCAAAAATTGTTAATTCTGATCTAAGGGAAATTAATCAATTGTCATATAATGAGGCAAGACTTGCAGGGATGTTTGGAATGAAAATTTTAGATCCAATTGCAATTAAAGAAATTGTAGAAAATGGTGTAGATATACCAATTACCATTACAAATATGAAATTCCCAGAAAAAATAACTACTATTAAAAGAAATTTGGAAGAACAGAAAGGACATCCAATAAAAATAGTTACAGGAAAAGAAAATTGTGCCATTTTTAGAATTGAGACAAGTGCTATTCAAAAATTATTAACATCTTTAGAAAAAGACAAACACTATAGTGAATTTATCATTCTATCACCATTTACAAAAGATGGAATTGAATTTTCAAGAATATTATTTTTAGATGGAGAATATGTAAAAAGAAATGAAAAATATCTTTTAGCGTTTGACTCACTTGCCACTATTACATACAACCGAGGAGTAATAACATTAATCGGAGATGAAATGTGGAGAGTTCAACAAGTAGTATCTAGAACTAGTGCAAAGATTGGTGAATCTGGATTAAACATATTGAATATGGATGCACAAGAAGAAACATCACGAATAATTATTGTTGTAGAAGATACACATGATAATATTGCAAAAGCCATCAAAGCAATTCATCAGGAAATTTCAAACATAAATTTTGAATAATGTAAAGTGGCGTTACGGGCTTTCACCTGTAAACCGCCATCATGGGTTTATTCTTGGACCTTTATCTAGAGTTAGTCCGGCGTTACCCAAAACACGCGATACAATAAATTGAAGTTTCTAGTATTTAGACCTGATCTATATAGATCTGTTCACATACGCTCAGATACATACCAAAGAACGATACCAATGCCTAACAAAGCATACCACTTGTAGTTCTTCTTATTCATGAAAATATTTACCGAACCTAAATCTTTGTTTGTGGTTAATCGAATTTTTCTCATTTCAAATGCCTGACCAACCAAGCCTATGACAAGTAAAATTATTCCAGCAAAGCCCAAAAAAGGTTCCATGATAGAATTTACGACTAGCTAGATATGTAGTTTAAGATGGCTCAAAATTAGTGAGAAAAATAATTCTTTAAATTAGCATAGATTTTTTGCTCTCCTATGAAAGAGATTGGTAAAATATGGATGAATGGGAAATTGGTACCATTCAAAGATGCCAAAGTTCACGTTTTAACTAACGCATTACACTATTCAACATCAATTTTTGAAGGGATTAGATGTTATGATACTCCAAATGGATCTGCAATTTTCAGATTACCAGAACATGTTGATAGATTTTTTAAATCTGCAAAATTATATTCAATGAAAATGCAATTCTCAAAAAAAATAATTTCAGATGCAATTGTAAAAACAGTTCAAACAGGAGGACTCAAAGAGTCATACATTAGACCACTAGCATATTATGGGTATGGAACAATGGGGTTAACTCCTACTACAAACAAAGTAGATGTTTCAATTGCTTGTTGGGAATGGAAAATGGGAGAATCAAAAGCAGGTAAATTTTCTGGAGCAAAATGTAAAGTATCTAGTTGGACCAAAATAGATTCAAGATCTCAACCAATGCAAGCAAAAGCTGCATCAAACTATGCAAATGCTGCACTTGCAAGAATGGAAGCATTAGAAAATGGATATGATGAAGCAATCATGTTAAACTATCATGGCAAAGTTGCAGAAGGTAGCGCTGAAAATATTTTCATAATTAAAGATGATATTATTCAAACTCCTCCACTTTCAGCAGGAGGATTAGAGGGAATTACTAGAGATGCCATTATTCAGATAATTGAAGAGAATGGAGGATTTGTAATTGAACGAGATTTGGAACGAGATGATCTTTACAATGCAGATGAAATTTTCATGACAGGTACTGCAGCTGAGGTAAAGTCAGTAACTCAGATAGACAAAGTAAAAATTGGAAATGGAAAGATGGGGAACATTACCAAAGCACTACAGAAATCATTTACTGATGTAGTCATGGGTAAAGACGAAAGATTTTTGCCTTGGTTGACATTTATCTAAATTCCACGAAGTTTTTTACCTCCAATAAGGACTAGAAATTATGGATTCGTGCTCCCCAGGAGAAACTCATGAAATTTGCTGGTTTTGTAGAAAAGGTCGACATGGTGATTGTATGAAGGAAATTCCTACACAAGGAAAATCAGATGGACCTCATGATTGTACATTTGATACAAAGCTCATTCCTTGTAAATGTCAGCACTAAACAACTAATATCAAATACAGCTTTGTTTGAAAAATACTATGAGTTACAATAAAGAATTTTGGAATAAATATTCAGACGAGAACGAATCAAGATATAATGAAGAATTTGCAAAATTTGTTCGAGATTTAGCTACATCATTACGTTGTACAAGTGTTTTAGAGGTTGGTTGCGGTACAGGAATAGATCTGAGACTATTTCCAGATACATTTCAACTTGGAGGTATTGATCTTAATGATCATGCATTAGATATTGCAAAAGAAAAGGTACCAAATGGGAATTTCAAAAATGGCACTATAACTAATCTGCCTTTTGAGGATTCATCAATAGATTTTGTATTCACCCATGGATTAATGAATTATCTAGATGATGATACATTAGAGAAAGGAATTGCAGAAATGTTTAGAGTTTCTAGAAGATGGATTATGAATTGTGAAAAATTCAATGAAGTAGAAAAACAAATTGATGAGAATCAAAAATTCCGCAATATGGAAAATAGGTGGTTAGACTATAAAGTAAAATTTGTCAGTAATGTCAATATGCATGAAGACATAGAACCGGATAAACCTAGATTCACCCTATTAAAAAAACTATAATTTTCATTTAGATTGTAGTTTGATATTTTGCATAGATAATAGTTTAGGTAGAATAATGGTAAAAGTTGTAGGATTATTTGTCACACTAATTTCTCCTTGATGTTGCTCTACAATGTTTTTACAGCTTGCTAAACCTAAACCAGTACCTTTTTGCTTAGTAGTAAATAGAGGCTCAAATACTTTAGATAGATTTTCATCAGGAATTCCATCTCCTGAATCAATGAATTCTAAAACTGCCAAATTATCTTTATCAGATATTTTAATCTCAATTTTCCCTCCATCATGCATTGCTTGAATTGAATTTACAATCAGATTGATAAACACCGCATCAAGTTTGAGTGTATCACAATTAATTTTAACATCTTTTTTGGAAATACTAACATCTACATCTTTTGGGATGTTTACTTTATCCAAGGAATTTTGGATGATTTTACATAATGAAACATTTGCCAAAGTTAGTGGAGAATGTCGAACATATCCCAAAACATCATCAACTTGATGAGATATTCTATCAATACTCTTCTCTATCAAGTCAATACGTTTAGTGACATTAGAATCAGATATTTTTGTATCTTGGGGGGTTTGTTTGATCAAATCTATAGACATTTTCATTACAGATAACGGATTTCTCAAGTCATGTGCAAGTCGTCCAGATAACTCTCCAATTGCAGATAGTCGTTCAGCTTTTAGCACTTCGCCAGCTTTTTCTTCAACAAGATTTTCAAGATTATCTCTCTGCTCAATTAATTCATTAGTTCTCATTTTTACCAAGCGTGAAAGGTTTTTGTTAATAGTAATCACTATTGTAACAAATACTATCAACATTCCAACAACTCCTAGCATAAGATCTTGAGATGAAATTTCTCCATTCGTTTCGATAAAAACTGAATGAATAAGAGACATGATAATAGCCATGCAGATAATGACTATAGTGAGCGGAATCCCAAAATTGCTAATAGTTTCAAATTTAACATGCTCAGAAAAGAACAGTGTTCTATTTTCTTTTCCAGGTAAATTTGCAATTTTTAGACGAATATGAAATGCAAAAATTATCAGAATGTAAGAGTAAAGCCAAAACAAATCAGTCGGATGTCCATCATAGTATGAATCGTTAAGTTCTGTAAAAAGGAAAAAGGTATCTGCCACTCCATACAAAATGAACCCAAATAAAATAAGCATCCATGAAAGATTTGCTCCCTGTTTAGTAAGAAACAGGATACCAACAATAGCTGGAATCACTTGAATTGCACTTAGAATTGGATATGCAAGAGCAATGCTTGTTGCAAATGCTTCTTCTCCAAACATGTCATCATATGCAGCAAAGAAAGAAGGAATCAAAAAAGCAAAAGATAAACCAATTGCAAATAACCAAACATTTCTGCTAACTTTTTTTAGAATAGGTCGTAATGAAAGAAATAGAAATGCAGTCATTAATGGATAAGCCCCCAGATAAAAAATATCAGCTTCAGATGGGAATGGATCACCTTCCCAGATATGATCATATAGTTGCCAAATTTGTTCTGCAATCATCCAAAATGCTGCACCAATAGCAAACAGTAGAAATCCCTTTGCTTGGTAGTTTTTCTGTTTATACAGTTTAACTGCAAGAATTGATGAATAAGCAGTTACCAATCCTGGAAAAATAGTAAATGCAGGAACAGCAATGTAAGAAAATTGATTATCATCAAGAAAAGGTCTTGATTGATATACTATTGTAATAGAAAATATCACTACAACTAAACTAATTAGAATTTTTTTATTATTTATGAAGGTGTTTTTTGATATTATATCATGCTCACTCATTTCTCAAACCTTTCAATTTCACATATTTTCCCAAATTTCTACAATATACGTTTTCAAGTAATTTCAGTGGCATTTTTCCTTAAAATCCATGGACAAATCCATAGATAATTTGGAATGTATCATAATCTATACTTACGTATTGTTTAATAATAAAGTATGAATATAGTATTCAGGGCATGGGTGGAACAATACTAGTTGTAGAGGATGATGTAGATTTGAATGAAATCTACAAAGAAATTTTAGAATTACATGAGTTTGATGTAGAGACTGCATTAAATGGTGAAGAAGGAGTTAAAAAATTTACAGAATTCAACCCATCTCTAGTGATTATGGATGGAGATATGCCCATACTTGATGGCTATCAAGCATTCAAGCAGATTAAAGAAATAGATGTAAATGCAAATGTCGTTATTATAACTGGTTTCTCAGAATTTGAACCTAAAAGTCAAGAGGCAATCAAAGAGGGATTGATTAAAGTGATTTCAAAACCACTTGGAGTTGATGAACTACTAGAGTTGGCAAAAAAGTATTCTGAAATTAAAATATAACCGTAATTTTATTTTTCAAAAAAATTATTTATAGAATTAAAAGCGGGTCTAAAGGGATTCGGACCCTTGACAACCGGATTAAGAGTCCGGTGCGCTACCTGGCTGCGCCATAGACCCACCAAAATGATTAAGCCTAGAGTCGTTATTAATCTTAATATTTTAAAATAAATGAAAATTTAGTTTTGTGTTTTAGCTTCAATTTCATTGTATTTTTCAATGATTGCTGTAAGTGCAGTTGAAACTGGAACATCATTCATCTTTTTCTTTTCGGCTAGAAGTTTTTGGTATGCATCTAGTGTAATGTATACTGGAATTGAACCATTTCCTTCTAGTAATCCTCTAACGTTGTATAGAGCAGTCTCCATTCCTTTCTCAGCAGATTTTGCAAACTTTGCTTTATCCAAAATTGCTCCTAAAGGACCAAATGGCATGTTATAGTCTACTGACATGGTTACTCTTGTAAGATTATTACCTAATGCTTTGAATTCATTGGTGATTTGCCAATTCTTGAAAGGACCTTCAATTTGTTTGGCAGTGATTTTCTCGTTTCTAATGAATTCAGTTGTTTCACAATCCCACTCTAAACGTTTACCGCTAAAGTCACCGATAATTCTAAAGGTTGTTCCAACACCCATTCCTTCTTTGATGTCCATAGGAATGACGGTCATACCTACTGTATCATTTTTGATTTGATCAGAAACATGTTCTGGTCTTGCAAAGTAGGTGAAAACACTATCTACGGGTGTTTTAATATCGATTGATTTTGTTACGAGGGTCAACGATTGAGATTCTTGCCAATAAGGATTTAAAGGTTTTGAAGATTTTCCTATAAAAATTGATGTATAATATATTCATCAAGTTTACAGATATTTTAAATGGCTAAAAAGCGATCAGTTTTCTTGATCTTTGTTTTAATATTTTCATCATATTCTGGATTTGATTCTGTATATGCGCATTCTATGTTTAATTCTGCAGAGCAGTCTTATGGTGGGTATAGGGTTCAAGTGGCCACAGCACCAGAATTTCCACAAATTGATGAACCCTCACAATTTCTCATCAAAGTAACTAAAGGGTTTGATTACGAAGATGTGGATAATTTTACAATGGGTATCAGAGTATACTATAATGATCAACAAGTAGATGCCATTCCTCCAGCACTGATAGAGGGCACCCATTGGGACTTTGATTATGTCTGGAAGAACATAGGAAATCATGTTGTAAAGGTAGATTTGTATGACATGGAAGGAACAGATAAAATTCTAACTTATACTTTCAATATGGGAACACAAAGTCCATTTGGATTTGTATTTCTTGGAGCAATTACTACAGGTGCTTTTGTATTTTTAGGAGTAATGTTGTACATCTATTTGCCACAAATTTTAAAAAAATCTAAGCAGTAATAGGTTTAGAAGACTTTGCAATTCTGAATGCAAATAATACAGTTAACAATACCATAGCAAATAACCAAATTCCTATTCCCAAGTGAATCGCAACTAGAACTGCGTGAAGTTTTGTATCAATTACTAATGCGCCAAGAGTGATTTGTGTAATCACCAATGCAGTTGCAAGAGAACTTGTAATTTTAATTTTCAAGTCAGAATTCTTGTTGATTAGACTTGCAACCATAGTTGCAATTACTAACACTCCAGTAGTTGCAGCAGTTGTTCTATGAATCCATTCAATAAGATATTCTTCAGAAGGCATTACTCCATTAGGGCATAAAGGCCATTCAGGACAAGTCAATCCAAGTCCTGCAGCTGAAATGTATCCACCAATAAACATCAACGAATACAAAACAATCATTGTTGTTAATGCAAGATATTGAATAGCCAAGATTTTTCGAATCTAGTTTACTGTAATATTACCAATCATCCAAGGATGAACCATGCAAAAGTAAGGATATTCACCTGCGTCATCTAATGTAACTGAGAATGTTCCTCCTGCCATAAACAAGCTACTATCAAAGTTTCCATCAGGACCATCTGATGGTGTTCCGCTTGTAACTGTGTGAGCTGCTGAATCATCATTTGACCAAGTAATTTCTTCACCTGCTGAAACTGTAACATGATATGGAATGTAACATTCGTTTGTTTCATCACATCCAGGAACTCCAGAACCTTCTGGTAGAGAAATTACACCGTTAAATTCGACTGGTTCAGGTGCTGCTTCAACAACTGGTTCAGGTGCTGCTTCAACAACTGGTTCAGGTGCTGCTTCAACAACTGGTTCAGGTGCTGCTTCAACAACTGGTTCAGGTGCTGCTTCAACAACTGGTTCAGGTGCTGC
>DAOWGL010000148.1 GCA_030637455.1 Candidatus Nitrosopumilus sp.
AAGAAAATGGTCTTAAAGACAGAGATGAATTAAGAAAACTACCTGTCTCTGAACAACAAAAATTACAAAAAATTGCAGCAGAAAAGATTGCTGAACATGATGAAGATGTTGTAATTATTGATACACATGCATTCATTAATTCTGAAGAGGGATACTATCCTGGCTTGCCAGAACATGTTCTCAAAATTATCCAACCGACAAACTTTGTCTCAGTTTCTGCAAAACCTGAAGAAATCTACAATAGACGAATGTCTGATGATACTCGAAATCGAGATAAAATTACACTTGCCAATATTAAGAAAGAATTAGACGCTCAATCAGGAATAATTGCATCTTGTATGGTCATTTCTGGCTCTCCTGTCAAATACATCCTCAATCGTGAGGGAAAGGTTGATGAAGCGGCTGACAAGATCATTAATGCAATAGGACTGTAAAAAATGGATTTCAACTTTATTCTACTCTTTATCGATGTAATACATCTCCAGCTGCCAGATTTCCTTGGCGGTGAAGGAAGACAGGCTTTGGGAAGTGATGACCCTATTGTCAAAGGATTAATTCTTTCAATGTTTGCTGTATCTGCATTTGGTATTATGCTAAACCTCTTCAATGCTGGAGTTAGAAAGAAAATGGTAGACCAAGTGAAACTAAAACGAATCATGAAAGAAACCAAGGGTTGGCAAAAAGCAAGAATGGCTGCAATGAGATCTAAAGATCAAGCAAAGATTGCAGAACTCGGAAAAAAATCATCTTACATGAACAAAATGTCAATGGAGATGATGCAGATGAATATGAGACCTATGATGATTACTTTTGTTCCTTTAATTTTGATATTTTATCTTGTATTACCGCAACTGTTTGCTTACACTGTAGCTATATCCCCAATCTCACTAAATGTAATCCCGGGTGAAATGTTCCAATTGACATGCTCTGCAGCACAAGCATTAGACACTGGACACGTTTGCTTTGGAAAGGAAAATTCATTGTATCTATGGGCATGGTATTTCCTTTCATCTATTGCATTTAGTGGCATGATAATGAGACTAACAAAAACATCAATGGATCTCAGTTGACCAAATCTATTGTTATATCTGGTCCTCCTGCAGTGGGAAAAACAACTGTTGCTAAAGGATTAGCACAAGAATTTCAATTACAATATCTAAGTGGAGGTGATGTCCTAAAAGAAATGGCAAATGAGCATGGATTTGATTCTAAAGGTGATGATTGGTGGGATACTGATGAGGGAATGAAATTTTTAAATCAACGTGAAGAAAATTCTGAATTTGATAAAAAATTAGATCAAAAATTAATTACTCTTTTTAATAAAGGAGGAATGGTAATCACTAGCTACACTTTACCTTGGTTAATCAAAGACGGGATAAGAATTTGGTTGGAGGGCTCCCATGAAAGTAGTACAAAAAGAATGCAATCTAGAGACAGTATGAGTCCTGAAGATGCCTATGAAATTACTAAAACAAGATTTGACAAGAATAAAGCATTGTACAAAAAACTATATGATTTTGATTTTGGAGAGGACAAATCTGTGTTTGATTTAGTAATTAATACAGATAATTTAACAGCACAACAAGTAATTGATGTCACAACAGAAACAGTGAGGAAATTACTATGACTCTAAAACAGCTAGAAAATCTTGTAGAGATTGATCAAGATATTACAGATGATGCTTATGGCACATATTATGATAAAAGAACGATTGAACAATTACTAAATTATGGAATTATACTTTTAGACAAACCACCTGGTCCTACAAGTCATGAAACTGTAGCTTGGACCAAACGTCTTTTGAAACTCCCTAAAATTGGTCATAGTGGTACATTAGATCCTCAAGTTTCTGGAGTTTTGCCTTTGGGTTTGGGTGAGGCAACTAAAGCATTGGGAGTTTTACTTTATGGTCCAAAAGAATACCATGCATTAGGACGAGTACATTCTCTTCCATCTAAAGAAAAACTAAAAGAAATTGTAGAAATGTTCCAAGGTGAAATTTTTCAAAAGCCTCCTCAACGTTCAGCTGTTCTTAGACAAACTAGAACAAGAACAATATATGAATTTGAAATACTAGAACAAAAAGAAAGGCTACTCTTAACGCGAATTCTATGTGAGGCTGGAACTTACATTCGTAAACTCTACTATGATATTGGAGAGGTACTTGGACCTGGTGCTACTATGGTTGAACTTAGGAGAAGTAGAGTTGACCAGTTTTCTGAAAAGGATGGTCTAGTTACATTGCACGAACTTGCTAATGCATTTGCATTGTGGGAAGAGACAAAAGATGATAGTAAATTAATAAAAATGATCAAACCTGTTGAATTGGCATTAAGTGAATTAAAGTCAGTAGTTATCCGTGATTCTGCAGTAGATGCAATGTGCCATGGCGCACAACTAGCAATACCTGGTGTTTTGAAAATCTCCCAAAATTTGAAGAAAGGAGATATTGTTGGAGTTTACACACAAAAAGGAGAGGCTGTAGCATTGGCTGAAGCTACAATGTCTGAAGAAGAAATTAAAGATGCAACCAAGGGGTATGCATTTGAAACAAAGAGAATAATTATGGCTCCTAAGACTTATCCAAAAAAATGGAGAACTAAACCAACTCCCCCAAAGGATTAAAAAATAAAGAAATTATTTTAAAAGAATTGTTAGCAAAAAGCCTTGTAATATTTATTGGAATAGGTGTGATTGTAGGTCTTGTTTTTGGTATCTATCTAATTGATGTCAAAAATACTAGTCAACTAGTTTTTGTTGAAGGTTCATCAGTTTCAGTAGTTACTGAAAAATCTGATTTTAAAAAAGGTGAAGAGATAAAAATCCGAATTGTAAATTCTGGCACTGTTCCTCTAACTTTTTCTGATTCTTCTTATGGGCTTAAAATTACTGGGTTATCTGGAATACTGATGTACACACCTGTTTCTACCCAAGTAATATCTCATTTAGATCCTGGCGATGAAATTGAATTATCGTGGAACCAAATTAAAAACGATGATAATGCTGCATTAGAAGGTCTTTACAAAATATCTACAAAAGGTGTAGATGAACAGGAGAATAATGTAGAAAAATCAACTACTATTACAATCTGGAAGTAGTTTTTCAATTCTAAAATAACACAATATATAATCACATTTTACCAAATACATTTGTCGCAAGACTTGTGCCGGGGTCGCCTAGCCCGGTAGGGCGCGTGCCTGGAAATTGTTAAACCATAAAGCACGTTCTCGCAAGGGAACGGGAGTTCGAATCTCCCTCCCGGCGCCATTTTTCAATTCAAATTAATGTCATAGATCATACTCGAGAATTAGATTCTTACAAATGCATTAGTTTTTTTACGAACAAAAAAATTGATTTTTATGAAAACCCATGTTGGTTCTTCTGAAATTGTCCCACTAGAGTGGATATCAATTAACCAATTTCTACATGAGATAAAGCAGATTAATTCACAATGCATATCTGTCTATTATCCATATGGCAAGGGGAAAGAAACTATCTCTTTACTACATGAAACAAAGCGAAACGATGCACTTGAAAAAATAGAATTAAAAATTGAAAATAAAATTACTGAACTTAAAAAAAATCCTGTCTCTGTAGGCAAATTTACAGAAACACTATGCATTTTTGGATGGATAAAAAATGGCAAAGTCAACCTCAAAGTAATCGGCACTTCAAAAAAACTTCCGTATGTCTACATGGTAAGCAAAAAACCATTCATCAAACCATTCAATGATATTTTGAAAACTAGTTATGATGTTTTGTTAGTGACTCTAGATCAAAAAACTGCAAGAATTCAAAAATTTCATGGCAATCAAATAATTCAAGAATCTAAACTTCGAATTGATTTACAGGGCAGAC
>DAOWGL010000015.1 GCA_030637455.1 Candidatus Nitrosopumilus sp.
AATCTTGAAAATTGTAAAGTGTGTCATGGTATTCCCAATACATTTCTTGGTCTTCTGCACAATAAGATGCCTGAGCTGCTATTGGTGAATCACGTCCTAAAAATGCTAAATCAACAAACACCAAATTTGCTTTTCCAGTTTCAATATAATCTTCAACTATTGCAGGTTTTGTGTTGTGAAACCAATTGTAACACTGGTGACATTGGTAATCACCGAATTCAACAATAGTGATTGGAGCTGAAGGGTCACCCAATATTGGAGAGCCCATTGCAGTGGAAATTGTTCCATGAGTTCTACCCATATCCAAATTAACAGTTTCAGAAGGGGATGATGATAATGATGCAGCAACACCAGCAATAATTGCGATAACTATGACGCCCATAATTACGCCTATTTTATTCATAATTCAAAACAGATGTTATTGGTTAAAAAAACTTATTCCAAATTACGAGATGATTTTCTTTTGAATAAATTTACAAATTTTGCAATAGCAGTGTCAATAGGACATACCTCACATACAATTCCAGAAGAATGACTTTCAAGATGTTTATCAAATTTTTCACGAGATTCTAAAACTAGATCACATTTTTCACAGTAAATCTTGGATACATTATTCTTCAAAGGTTTTTTCACAAACATTTTGAGTAATTAGTGCTTATAAAGATCCTGTTGAAAATCAACATATGATAAAAATAATAGATAAAATCATTACAGGGTTTTTTGTCATAACACTTGGAATTTTGTGGTATTCTACAAGATATTTTATAAAACCTAATCAATACAAAATTATAATTTATGATGTTCTCGGAAATCAAATTGATATGGATGGGATCAGAACAAATTTCAACACCCCCAAAGTTGAAAATAATTACATTTTAGAATATCAAAATAGATTTTCACACTATAATTTTTCAATGGCTACAGAAATGCCAGTTATTAAAAAAATTGGATACTAGAAAAAATCAAAAATAATTAGATGTAGTGAATTCTCATATGAACATTTAATTCAACTTGGTATTGTGTCACATAACCACAGTGAGTACATGAAAACATTTCATGTTCAGATGGAGGCGTAGTATTTTCAATTACTTTTCCAGAGATAGATGTAATGTTTATCATATTGTTATTTGAAATTACAGCAAAATTTTTTCCCTCATCTATAGAATCTAAAAATTCCTTTATTGCAGAAATTACTGCAGTAGTATCAATAATTTCATCGTCATCAAAGGAGGACAACGTAAACTGATGATTTTTCAAAGTGGGAATTGCAGCCACTTGATCTGCCACATACACAAGCAAATCAGTCTTAACTGATACTACATCCCTGCAGTCAATTGTGAGCATAAAATATCATAATCGAATCAATATTTTAGTTTAACAGAGATTTGAAAATGATTATTATGGTTTGATATTGTGAAGGTATAACATGGCAGATTCAGAAACATTTGGCGTAGAAAAAGGACATGGCGAAGAAGTGGTTGTGTGGTTAAATGAACAAGCCAAATCACAATCTATCAAACTAGAAGCAAGGTTGTATGGCTATAACGTGACTACAGAAAATTTTGGGGAATTTGAAATGTTCTCATGGATTGGAAATGTTCAGAATGCAAGAAAAATGATCATCAAAGCAAGTAAAAGATTCAAAGTGAAAGTTATCGAAGGAGGATACAAACCAAAAGAAAAAATAATTAAAATGAAAAAATTTGATTTTGCCAAAGTCAAAAAAGGAGATAAAACAATAGGTCAATTAGAATTCGTAGTTTCAAGGTTTGGAAATAAACATTGGGAGATTCAAAATGAAGAGAGGCATTAGTAGAATGGTGCTAGGGGAAACCAAATGAAAAAAATAGGCATCATAGGATTAGGGATGCTAGGTAATGCAGTGGCATTGCATTTAGTTGATTCAGGTTATGAAGTAACAGCATACAATAGAACAAAAGAAAAATCCACAGAATTAAAAGAGAAAGGTGCAACAATTGTCGAATCTCCAAAAGAAGTAGCAGAGAATTCAGAATTGGTAATTATAATAGTAAAAGATGCAGATGCCGTAAAACAGGTTTCATTTGAGAATAACGGAATTGTAAATGGAAATCATGGAGAATTAATTGTTGCAGATATGAGTACAGTTGATCCATCAGAGTCAAAAAATATTTCAAAACAATTTATCGATTCTGGAATAACGAAACTAGACATTCCAGTAATGGGAGGGCCAAATGTAGCAATAACTGGAGATTTAGTTTTAATGGCATCAGGAAATAAAGAAAGTTTTGATAATTGTAAAGAAGTGTTTGACATCATAGCAAACAAAGTATTTTTCTTGGGAGAAAACGGTGTAGCTAATTCTATAAAGTTAGCCATGAATCTTCAAATCACGATGTTAGCATTGGCGTTATCTGAAGGAATAACTCTTGTAAAAAAATCAGGTGTTGACCCTAAAATATTTCTAGAAATTTTAAACTCTACTTATTTCAAAACAGGAATGAGTGAAAAAAAGGCATACAAAATGATAGAAGGTAAATATGATACAACATTCACACTTTCAAATCTTAAAAAAGATATCACCACCATGACAAATGCTGCAAAATCACTTGGAGTGGAACTTCCTATGATCAGTAAAGCAGAAGAGGTTTATGAAAATGCAATAAAGGAGGGATTTGGCGACATAGATTATACGGGAATTATTGAATATCTTAAAAAAATTAATGAATAAAAATAACCAAAATCACGAATAGAATTCAACAAAAATTCTATAAACTATGATTACAGTATCACATTATGCGATTAAATGAGAAAGTTGCAATTGTTACAGGTGCATCAAGTGACATTGGAAAAGGCATTGTCAAGAGATTCGTAGAAGAAGGTGCCAAAGTAATCCTAATTGCAAGGAATTTGGAACAATTAGAGGCAACTAGAAAAGAGATAGGAAATGAAGAATTAACTGCCTCAATCTCATGTGATTTGACTGATGAATCCCAAGTAGTACAAGCAGTAAATCAGATTATGGACACATATGGTAAGATAGACATTTTGGTAAATAATGCAGGGGCAATTAACGACCCAATACATTTTCACGAAATGCAGGATTCTGAAATTAAAAAATTAATTGATATTAATTTGTTAGGAGTATTTCATATGACAAAAGCTGCGCTGTCAAAGATGTCAGATGTTAAAAGTGGAGCAATAGTCAATGTGGGCTCAATTTCAAGTGAAAGAGCAATACCAAGAGTTCACTTGGCAGTTTATTCATCTACTAAAGCTGCAATATCCATGTTTACAAAATCAATTGCGGTGGAATATGCAAGACGAAACATTAGATGTAATTGTGTTAATCCAGGAATTATTAATTCAGGAATGATAAAACCATATCTTGATGATCCTCAAGCAAGAAAAGTGTTAGAAGAAAGATTACCACTGGCAAGAGTTGGTGAACCAGTAGATGTTGCAAATGCAGTTCTTTACTTGGCATCTGATGAGGCAAATTGGGTTACTGGAACCATTTTGAATGTAGATGGCGGCAAAACAGCTTCAGAAGGATAACATTAGATTTTAAAATAATTTTAAGCGGAGAACTTGTTCTTTTTAGAATATACTCTATAGCTAAATCCAGTAACCAGCATAATTATTCCTGTAATTACAGACCACATGAGAAAAGATCCAAGTTCAGATTCATCCATGATTTACATCAAATAAATAACCATCTAAAGTTTGGGTTGAGAATGGATTATTCACTAAAAGTATGAAACATCTAAATAGATTTGATGCCGACCGAATTTATGCCTGAATTCATATGTCCAGACTGTGGAAAACGTCTATTTCACGAAAATGAAACTACATTAAAAATTGAAGAAACAATTCACTCAAAATTCTGTAGAAAAACAGAAGGAGAAACCCATAGTTTCATGCATAGAGATCCTGCACATATGGAAACTTTTGATTCAGAAAGAGAAAATGATACTACAGGCACTCCAGTATTAAAAAAATAACAAACCGCAGTCCTCAAAATTATATCCTAGGCATTTATCATTCAAAGTAATTGTCAGAAGAACACCATTATGATTTAGTTATTGTGGGTGGAGGGCCTGCAGGTTCCTCAGCAGCATATGCTGCTGCAAAGAACGGAATCAAGGTAGCCTTACTTGAAAAGGAAAACTCTATTGCAGAAACTGTGAGAACCAGCGGTGTAACATGGATTAAAAATATTAAAGAATTTGGAATTCCAGATGATTGTTTTAATCCAATTAAGAATTTTTCATTTTGTTCTCCTAATAACAAAGTTACAATTAGCGACACAATTCCTAGAGCTGCAGTATTAGATGTAAGAAAAACATACCGATGGTTGGCAAACGAGGCAGAAAATACAGGTGCAGATATTTTTGTAAAAATGAATATCAAAAATGTAATTAAAAATGAAAAAGGAGACATTGTAGGAGTTAGCGGTATAGGGCCCAATGGAGAAACAACATTTCATTCCAAAGTAGTAATTGATGCCAGTGGCTTCCCATCAACAGTTTGTAAGGCAATGGGATTTGCGCCTCAATGGGAAAGATTTGGGGCAGGAGCTGAATACGAGATGAAAGCAGAAAATGTAGATTCTGAAACATGGTGGTTAATGGTAGGACAAGAATACTCTCCTGCAGGATATGCATGGGTTTTTCCATTAGGAAATAACATAGTCAGGATTGGGGTAGGTGTCGGAAAACCAGAATCAGATGTAGACCCCACTCAAAGACTCAAAGAAATCATAGAGAAAAAGTTAGGACCTATAAAAAAACTAGGAAACTTGACTGAAATAGAATTTCATTATGGATTAATTCCAAATGATGGATTGTCTAGAAAAACAGTGTTCAATAATTTGATTCTAGTAGGAGATTCAGCAGGTCAAGCAAACCCGTTAGTATTAGAAGGCATAAGATATGCCATAAAATTTGGAAGAGTCGCAGGAAAAGTAGCCTCAGATGCAATAATATCGGGAAATACAGACAAAGAATCACTCTACCCCTATGAAAAAAACTGGAGAAAAGAAATCGAGTCAAAAATTAATTCTGCAAGTAAAGTTCAAGATAGATGGATTGGTCTAACAGATGAAGAATGGGATAAAGAACTAGATATTATCAAAGAATTAAGACCTGAGGAATTCATCGACTTTATCAAAGCAGATTTTGGTTTGTCAAACATGATCAAACTAGCAACACACCATCCAAAACTAGCAGTCAGACAACTCTTCAATTTAGTAAAGGGTAAAAAATAATTATTTCACATTAAAAAAGTCAGTTACTATAACATCATGGTATTGTAACTGAGTTACATATACACCAGATTCAAATCCTCTGGAAACAACTTCTGTGAATAACCCAGATGAATTATCTTTTAATGCAATTTCTTCAACCAAGTTACCTCTTTGATCATAAACATCTACAAACAAATCTTCTCTAAATGCAAGAGTTTTTTGAACTGCACCAGACACAATCAATTTGTCATCATCGTAAATGGCTTCAACTACAGCAACGCGAGATCTAACTGGAAGATATCGTTCAATGATAATTTTTAATTCTTTTAGATTATTATCCACATCTTCAGCATCTTTATCTTTGAATGCAAATTCAATTTCATTAATTACTGATGCAAATCTAGGGTTTTCAGAATAACTTTCACCACCGAATTTTTCAGCAAATGATTCTAATTCTTCAAATTCACGTGCCAAATCAACCATACTCAAATCAACAGCATTGTATTCATAGTCAAAGTCCTCTTCAACGTGAACAATTTGAGATGCTTTGGAATCTTTGTATTGTAACATTACAACATAGAGTCCAGGATCAGCAGGAGCAATCCATTGAGTGAAGAAATTACCTTGTTTTGTATCTGTAAATTCCAGACTACTATGTGTGGTTCCATCCATATTGTACACAGTAACATAGAGATTTTCACGTCTGTCAAAAACAGATTTTTCAGTAGCACCATTAATTATCCAAATACTTTTTTCAGCATCAAATGAAATATCATAGATAATGCTATCATTGTGTAGTACCAAATGATCACTCAGATAGTCACCAATTTCTAAAATCTTCAATTCTGCATCGACAAAATTTGCCAATTCAATCATATGATCAGCGTTTGCCATCATGACATTGTATTTATCAACATATTCAGAAAATCCGGCATTGTAAAAAGTAGAAACCATGTTTGAGAAAGTATCCAATTTTTTACGAAATTCAATTCGTTTGATTTCATCAGCAGTGTAACCTACATCAGAACCATGTGGATCATTAGTATATGCTTGAGAAACCAAACTCCATTCATCAAATAAATTACGAACTAATTCATCAGCTTGATCAAGATCATTTTTAATTACAAGATCTCGAACATTATCAATTTTTTCATTAAATGTTTCAGTGAATTCTATGTAATTTGGAAGGAATCGATTTTTAGTTAAACTCAATTCAACTAAATTTTCAAGTGATTTTGCACGTTGTAAAATATCACTTGCACGGATTTTGTAAGCATCTTTATTGTAAGAATCTAAATCACTTTGAATTTTTGGAGAAATGTCACTAACCCAACTCAATAACACCTCTATTCTATCAATTCTAGTTATTGAAGGACTTCCAGATTCCATTTGTTTGGCAGTATTCAAAATTCTTAATGCACTATCAATCAAGAATAGGTTTTCATAATCAGCTTGAAGTTCAGCCTTTTCTTTCATAGATTTGTATTGGAATTCTAAAATGGCTAAGGGATTCCTTTTCTCTCTTAATTCAGTCATTGATTGATCAAACTCAGAAACGATTTCTAAAATAGTATCTATAGAATCAGCATTTTCAACTCGCTCTAAAAGTAACTTCCAATCATTAACTAGTGCTGAATCTACACCAGCTGCCTGAGAAATTTCCACACTTTTACTAATTCTAGATGAAATGTCTAGAACTTGAGCCATTTGATTAATTTTTGATTCAGATTCTAGAATATCTTCAACTGAACTGGCCAATGCCAAATCACGCTCTAAAGCATTCCAATCAGGTTCAATTAAATTTGCAAGATCACTATTTTCTTCAGAATCAGAAGAGATGAATCTATCAACATGGTCTAATTCTCGTAAAAGAATGGCTGCCTGATGTAATTCGGTGACTCGTATTGATGAGGAAACTAATTCATCAATTGACTCTTTGGCCATAAGAGAAGGTTTTAGAGATTCCCAATCATTTTGAACCAGACGATAAAGATCACTTTGTTTTCTAGAAATAACATCAAGATATCTAGATTTTGAAAGAACATCAATAAGTTCACCAATTTCGTCTGAGAATACAGGAGCAGTGCCCCTTGCAAAAATAAATCCAACCTCATTTTTTACAGATTTGCTCATTACTGTATCAGATTTTTTCATCAAATTCAAAAGAGTCTCTTCTAATTCATCAAAAGTTGGAGCTCTTTGATTTGTAACTTTTTCAGGATTTACATTTTTTACGTCTACGAATGCATCAGTTAACAAATCAATTGCTTTGGTTTTATCCCCAATTTCATAATAAAAAATAGATGTAAAAATAATTTCATCAATTGATTTTGCCACTTCAAAAGAAATTTCATCATCAGCCAATAATTTTTTGACTGAATCTAATGATGAAGATACGGCAGGTCTAATCAAAGGATCAATTTCAATTATCAAATCATCTACAAAGAACTCGCTCCACAAACCTACAAAATCAGATTCTAATTGAGATAAATCATTTGAAGTAGAATTAGAGAAAGGAGGTAAGATATTAAATAATTTTCCAATTACATTGCTATGAGAGATTATCAAGTTTTGAGCAGACAAAATCATTTGTTCTTTACCAGGTTCTGAAAAAAAATCAGATGAAACATTGAATGTGGTAGATTTTGAATAATCCCCATAGAATAACTTTATTTCGTATTCTCCAGAAATACCACAAATTCTACCTTTCAAAGGAATGACATCTGTAATGAAAGCACCATTGGGTAATGGCATTAATTGTTGAATTTGACACAAATCACCTTGAGGATTAATGATTTGCATGATCAAAAAAGAATCATCTAAAAGATTTGCAATTTGTCCATAAACAAACAAGGGCTCACCACTCTCATAACTACCAAAATTTTCGAGTATTGTAATTCTGTCAGGAGTTTGAGCTGATGCATATACAGGCATCAAAAGTAAAACAAATAGGCTCAAAACGACTGGAATTCTACTCATAAGGATCCAAATCGAGGCTCATACTACTTAAAACTTGAGCAGCTATGATATGAAAAATTTTCAATAGTTTTGATAAATTAAGCCATGACAACCACCATTGAATGGTTGCCAGACTTAATTTGGGGCACAGCGTTGGTTTGGTCGGTCTGGTAAGACATACAAAATGAATGAAATTGCTCTGGAGTAATTGTCGAACATTTATCACAGATCATTCTGTTAGATTTGAAACATTGTGAACATTTAGAATGCTCATACAATTTTCCACCACAATTTCGACAAGATTCATCAGGCAATTATATTCAAAATAAATTATTGAAAATTAAATATAAGAAACACGTAGAAATTGTTCATCACATAGCTCAGTAAGAGGAAGAATATATTGGAAAAAAGTGATCAAAAGTCATGGATAAAGTTAGAGAGACTTTTGATAAATGGGCTCAAAATGGAAGAGCAGAACTTATGGAGGAGGAACATGGCAAAAACGTTTTAAAATTTTTAGAATCAATATCATTTGATAAACCATTTACATTTTTAGATGTAGGTTGTGGAAATGGGTGGGTAGTGAGAAAAATTGCAAAAGAAGTGGATTGTAAGAAATCCATAGGCATAGATAAAAGTAAAAAAATGATCATGCAATCTAAAAAAAAGATAGAGAGTAAAAAAGAAGGATACATTCACACAGACATAGAATCTATGAATTATAGAGGAAAATTTAATTTCATTTTTTCTATGGAATCACTTTACTACTCAGATTCGATTGAAATCGCACTTGAAAAAATATACAAATTGTTAAAGCCAGGCGGGCAATTTTTCTGTGGGACTGATTTTTACACAGATAATAAAGCAACCGCAAGATGGGCAGGAATAATGAAAATCCAGATGCACCTGCATTCAAAAAAAGAATGGAGAGAATTTTTCAAAAAAGTAGGCTTTGATGTAAAAACCAAAAACATCAAAGATTTGAAAAACAAGAAGAAATGGAAAAGAGAACACGGCACATTGTTCATTATAGGCACAAAACCTGAAAAGTAATACTCAAATCTCATAACAAAATACAACATTCATGTGAGCTGGAGCACGACACGCTGCTACGGCAGAGGAAACTCCTCCCTCCAAACAGGAAATGTGATCTGGAGATAGATAATCAGAGATGGTTGGCAACGGAGCAGAAAATAATCCAATATGGCGCACTATGATGGCAAAACCTGAGGTTTCCATAAAAGGAATGAAAAAGACGACCCACATGGAGCAAAGCCAAACAGAACTAATAGTTCCTGTACTAAGTTCAGGTAGGCTGCAAAGCGAAATATCGTGAAAACAGAAGGAGGGTTACTCCCAGCACACATATTTTTTAAATTGGATAATAATTAATATATGAAATTCATAAAACATGTGAATATAGGAAATGGTGAAAAGAATTCAATGCCCTCATTGTAAAAAACATCTTGCAGGGAAAGGACATCTAGACAGACACGTTAGGACAATCCATAAAAAAGTAAAGAACTAAAATTATTTTAGACCTTTTTCCAATACGTCATTTATAATTCCAGAAAAACTCACAGTTGATGAAGATTCTTTGATTTTCTTTGCTTGTAAAGATCTGAGTTTTTTTGCAATATCACTATTGAGCATAATTGTAATTCTCTCAGACATTACTAATTATGATATTTACTAGTATTTTGAATAATAAGAAAATAATTTTTTAACAACCGCATCAAAGGCCGCGAATATTCCCATTTATGGAAATATTAAGAAGTGTAAATTGAGACTAGAATTAACTCATTGATCTAACTTGTTCTTTACAGATATCTGCACCACATTTGCATGTTCCATCACAAAGACATGCACCTTGCATTTCACAATCACATTCTGAACCCATTTCAACAGATGCTGCACATCCACATGCTGCCTCATCCTGAGATGAAGGAGTTGTTTGTGGCGGTGGACTCTGTTGAGAAGGTTCATCATAATGACTCCGTGTTTGTTGGTAATCAGTGTCATCTTTTAATTGAGCTTCACCTCTATTGGTTTGATATCCACCAGAAGATGCACTAGTTTCATAACCAACTAATCTACTAGGATCAATTCCTGTTTGTCCTGATTGTTCATTTTTGAGTGAACGATTACTGAAAATAAAAAATCCTATACCACCAATTGCGGCCATTGCAGCCATACCGTAAACTATCATCACTGGGAAATCACCAGTGGATGTTGTGGCATATCCTTCTGGAGGAGTTGGTGTGACACCTGCAATTTCAATACCATCCAAATTATCTAAAGCACCAAATCCAATAGTGGACAAATTTGCCGTATCAGATGATTGAACGCTTCTAACAACATATAGTTGATCAGCCATTACCTCAGCTTCAAAGACTCTTTCAACTTGTCTTCCTTCTCTAATACTACTTTCACCCATGGTCCATGTTGATATAACGAATCCTGAGATTTCATCGTCTAGTCCAAAAGTTCCAGCATCTACATTGATTCCAGTTGGATCAAATAGAAAATGCCAGTTAGTTAATGGTTGTTCTAAAATAAAGTCAGCATTAATGAGAGGCGTTCTTAAAATTTCTTCTGCTTCAGTTCCATCAAAGTATGTGTAAACTTCGGGTTCATTATCTCTTAAAATGTTAATTGGGATATTAATTTCAATACCGTCAATGACAACTTCTTTATCAGTAGTTAGTGCTCTCCAACCCAAATCAATCAAGGTTCTTTGGCCATCATCAGTGATCACATAATCACTCAAAGTTCCTTCTAAAATTACACGGTAATCAACTGAAGTGTTGATGTTTCTAGCTTTAAGATGAAAATCATAAGTTACATTCAAGTCACTAATTTGTGCTTGACTACCATCATTGGCAATACCACGATTTAGTTCTGCCATAAGTGCTTGAACTCCAGGATTTGAAGAATCAGCAGTTCCATCTATAGTCCATTCTTTTCCTTTCAATTCATCAAAAAGATTTCCACCATTGGGATATTCAATGAAAACAGTTTTTAGATAAGCTATTTTGAACGGAGATGTTTCATCATCAGGATTAATTCTTGCATCCAATTGTGCTGCCCAAACAGGAGTACTAGTACCAACAACAATAAGAGTTGCTAGCAAAACAGACAACATTACAGCCCTAGACACGAGTAAAATACACGAAATTACGCTAATAAACTTATCCTAATTATCTAGATCGGTGATTTTTGAAAAAGTAATATTGAGTAACAAACTCTGCAAATATGGTTTTAGAGGAATATGATATGATAACAGTCTTAGCAGGTGGAACAGGTTCAGTCAAGCTAGTTCGAGGTCTAGTTGCCCAAGAATCCAAAGTTAATGTAATTAGTAATGTCGGAGACAATTATTGGCTATACGGACTATACGTTTGTCCAGATATTGATACCATAGTTTACGGATTAGCAGATTTACTTGATCAAGAAAGAGGATGGGGAATGAAGAAAGACACATTCAACTTTTTACGTCAAATGGAAGTTTTTGGTGAAGAGACATGGTTTAGAGTAGGAGACAGAGATGCAGCCACTCATTTAATCAGAACTAACATGTTGAAAAATGGAAAGAATCTAAGTGACATTACAAAATGGATGTGTGAAAAATTTGCAGTTACTGCAAATATCATACCAGTTACAGATAACAGTATTGAAACAAGAATTACTACAGATAAAGGAGAATTACATTTACAAGAATATCATGTCAAACATAGAGGTAAAGATCCAATTGAAGGAATTCAATATATTGGAGCAGATAAAGCTCGTCCAAATCCTGAAGCAATAAATGCAATTCATGATGCAGAGTTGGTAATTTTAGCTCCTGGAAATCCATTAACATCAATTGGTCCAATGCTTCAGATTAAAGGAATTAGAAAAGAATTATCAAAAATAAAGAAAAAGGTAGTTGCAGTCAGCCCATTGATTGGAGATAATGCAATTAGTGGACCTGCAGCAAAATACATGCAGGCTGCAGGAATTGAATCAAATGCTTATGGATTAGCAAAAATGTATTCAGATGTATGTGCAAATATTATTGTAGATCCAAAGGATAAATCACTAGTAAAGAAAATTCAGAGTTTAGATATGAAAGTTTTTGAAACAAAGATTACTATGAAAAATAAAATTGCTGAAGACGCATTAGCAAATTTCATTTTAAAACAAGTACACGTGTAATTTGAAAATAGCTGCAATTATTCCTGTAAAGACTTTCTTAAATGCTAAAACACGTTTAGATTTATCTCAACAACAAGTAGAAGAATTATGCAAAATAATGTTAGAGGAAATTTTACATACTTTGTCAATTTCACCACAAATTGAAAAAACAATAATGGTAACTAAAGAACCAAAAGCAATTGAGATTGGAAAAAAATTCAATACAGTTACAATAATTGATGAAAAAGAAGAGAGTGTCAATAGTGCAGTGGCATTAGCTGACAAATATCTTTTAGAAAACAATTTTGATGTATCAATTGTATTTCCTCAAGACATCCCATTTATCAAAACTCAAGATATTGATTTCATGTTAAACTATAAGATGCACCCAAATTTTGCAATAATCGTTCCTTCGAGAAGATTTGATGGCACCAATGCATTGGCAAGAATGCCAATAGATTTGATGGAAACTCACTATGATGAAGACAGTTACAAAATCCACATGAACACTGCAAAAGAGCACACACTCAATGTTGCAATGGTGTTTGTGAAAAGGATAATGTGGGATGTAGACAACATGGAGGATCTCAAATTTCTACTAGAACAAAATGAAAAGCCAGAGATATCAGAAAAGATTAGAAAAGTGATAGAATTATAACAAATAATTCTCAAAACATAAAAAAAATTATCATTTTAAGTATAAAATCAAAGACATACTTATAAGCAATAAATTAGATAATCTTAAATATCATAATAAAAGGTTTTGAGAGAAAAAATGGTTAAAATGACTAATCCAAAAGACAAATGTCCCAGATGTGGAAAGGGGTCTCTAGTTACAGATGCCAATACTGGAGAGAATTTTTGTGGTAAATGCGGTTTTGTAATTACAGATAAAGTAGAAGAATCAGGTCCTGAATGGAGGTCATTTTCTAACGAGGGTGAGAACAAAAGCAGAGCTGGCGTTCCAACATCACTTGCAATGCACGATATGGGACTAGCCACAGTGATTAATCCACAAAATAGAGACGCAACGGGTAAACCATTAACTGCAGCAATGAAAAGCACCATTGAAAGATTAAGAACTTGGGACAGTAGAAGTCAAGTTCACGAACCAGTTGATAGAAATTTTAGACAGGCGTTTAGTGAATTGGATAGATTAAAGGATAAACTTGCAATAGGGGATTCAGTAGTTGAAAAAGCAGCTTACATTTACAGAAAGGCTTTAGAAAAAGGTCTAGTCAGAGGGCGTTCTATCTCAGCATTAATTGCATCAGCACTTTATGCAGCATGTAGAGATACTGAAACACCAAGAACTCTAAAAGATATTGGTCAAGCAAGTAACATTAAACGTAAAGACATTGCAAGATGTTACAGATTATTACTTAGAGAATTAAATTTAAAAATGCCAGTAGTTGATCCTGTAAAATGTATTTCACGAATTGCAAGTAAAGCAGGACTATCTGAAAAAACAAAAAGAAAAGCAACAAAAATCTTGCAAACTGCTGAAGAACAAAAAATATCAGCAGGCAAAGATCCAATGGGATTAGCAGCTGCTGCACTCTATGTAGCATGTGTAACAAATGGAGAAAGTAAAACTCAAAGAGATGTTGCAGAAGCTGCAGGAGTTACAGAAGTTACAATTAGAAATAGATACAAAGGATTGAAAGTAGCACTAGACCTCTAATTTGAATTCCCTTTTAGAATAAAATTTATTTACACATAAAACAGCAATTGAAAAAACACCTGCAACCAACAATAAAATTTCTAAAGTTGACATTAAAGAATGTGAAAATGAATCTTCAATAGAAATTTCATTTAATTGAGAAATAAAATTAGCATATGAAAAAACAAAATAATTTGCAGCCCAATGAATCATTATAGAAGCAATAAAACCATAACGAAGATACACCCAACCAAGGATTATTCCACTTGCTGCAGCTTGGGCAAATTTTCCAGTACTCCAAGAATCACCAAATGCAATATGAGCAAATCCAAAAAGAACACCTACAAAAATTATTAAAAGAAATGCTTTTTTTGCATCAGTAATATCCAAATTGGTAGGACTCCACAAACACTTTACAAAATATTTCAATGAGGGTCTTGCAGAATACATGACAAATAATGGGATTCCAACCAAAAATAGACGAAATCCAAACTCTTCAACAATAGGAGCTAATGTAACATAAAAAAATTGAATCAAGTCATTTTCAGCAAGAGGTGGAACAATATCAAGACCAATCCCTTCTTGAACAAAATTTATCAAAGTTGAGATTAAAATTAAAATTGAGAACCATTTTGTAATTCCAATCATATAATTTACGCGTGTATCATATTTGCCTAATGAGATAATCGGGGAAAGTGTCTTGAGGAAATCATATCTAGGTCCAAGAATGGCAATTACAAAAAGAATGAGATAAAAAGTCCACAATACAACAAACGCATCACCGATACTAACATCAAGGGATGATTGGTAAAATTCAGTGCCAGCAAAAAGTTCCAAATGTGTTAAAGGGTATTCAAAATTAATGTCATCTCCAATATCAGTTTCAAAAACAACATAGATTCCAATGGGGAATGAAACTAAAAGTAAACCAAAGATTACTGAAAGTAATGCGGTGAATGGGATTCCAATTGACTGAAGTATTTTATTTGAAACTTGCAAGGTACTCTAGTGCAATTCAATGGTATCTGCTGCAAATCCTAAATGAATCAAAGTCTCTTTGATGGTATCTCTATGATCACCCTGTAAGAATATGTAACCTTCTTTTGCAGTTCCTCCACATGCATATTTGTTTTTGAGATCTTTTGCCACAGTTTCTAGATTATTTAGTTTAGGATCCAATCCTTCAATCATCGTACCTTTTTTCTTAAAACGTCTAGTTTCTAATCGAATAATTATTTTAGTACTGTCTTTGGCAAGTTCACCACATGCGCACAAATCTTCTGGTAGACCACAAGTATTACAAATTACTGCCATATGTTCGAAATAAATTCAATTATTCGCACTATTAAGCCTTGTTTGAATATTATAAAAAAAATAAAAACAATCGGATTTTTTAGATAGAAAATTAAAGATAAACAGTGACAGAAGAACTTACAAAAAAAGCAGCTGAAATGCTTCTTCAGGGAGCAACATTACTCAGCGAACCTTGTCCATATTGTGCAGGGGTTAGAGTAATGAAAGAAGGACAAGCATTATGCATTAGTTGTGGCAAACAACCAGAAAAAAAAGAGATATCTGTTGAAAATCAACCAAATGAGGCATCATCAATAGAAAAAACATTTGAGAAAAAATTAGAGAGCCTCTCAAAGGAATTGGAGCAGGAAAAAGATCATGAAAAACAGCAAAATATCCTAAAAACGATCAATACTTTGTTAGAAACAATCGAGAAAATGAAAGGAAAACAATAAAGTTTTTATGTTAAAATCCGTGATGACGAATTGTAATGGCAGATAAGAAATCAGCACCACTTCCAGCATCAAGTGGAGGTCTCATGAGATTCTTTGAAGATGAGACAAAGGGATTCAAATTAGATCCAAAAATTATAGTAACAATCCCAATTAGTTTAATTGTTGTTTCATGGATAGCCGATTTATTTTTAGCTCCGTGAAGGAACAATGGAACAAGAAATAGATGATGTTTCAAATATACACAATAGATTTTCCCTTACTCTAGTTAATCCATCATCAAAATATTTTTCACTGGTTGTTTCAATGGTAGTAGCATCAGTTACTGTACTTGCAGTGTATTTTGGATATTTGGGTAATTTAGGATTTGAAGAAAATTGGTATCGGTTACCAATTGTTTTAGGAGTATTATCATTAACACAATTATTAGATTCGCGATTTGCAAAAAAGAAAGAGTATTCAAAATCTCTACATTCATCTCTTTTTGGAAATATGTTATGGACTGTTACACTTTTGATGGGAATACTTTCAAGCATAGTTTTATCAAAAGATTTAGAACTATTTTTCATTACTTTTGGATTATTACTTTTTGCAAGTTTTAGAATAGGAATTTACACTACAGTTCTTGGAGCAAGTCTCAAAAAAGCATTAGCCATTTGTCTCATTCAACCACTAGCAATGTTTTTGGTATTAATTCCACAAGATTTATGGATTTCAATACTTAGTGAACCAGTTGGATTGGGATATGGGATATCTTTCATCATAATTGCAAGTGCATGGTCATTTGTAACAGATAGAGCAGGTAGACCAGGAATGGAGAGCACACATAAAACAATTCAAGCATATCTTGCATCACAAGGGAATGATTTTGATGATGCCGAAATGCTCATGGAAGAACGCTCAACTGAAACCAAAATAGAATCATCACAAATAAAATTTTCAACACAGAACGGCCAAAAGGAATTCAGAATGGTATTACCAGGAATTCATCCAGGACCATATCACCCCGTAGGAGGAAGCAATATCCCCTACCTAATTTACAAAAATTTGTCATCATCAGCAATGATCATGCACAGTATTTCAGATCATGCATTGAATCTTCCATCAAGAAAGGAAGTTGAGAAATTTTTGAAAGATTTGGAGAACAGCAAAGTCAAAGAAGAAGGGATGCAATGTACAGAACCAGTAACAGTTCAAATAAACAAAGCTAGAGTAACAGGTTTACTTTTTGGAAATAATCCACTATTGTTTTTATCATTATCACCACAGGGCATGGAAGATCTTCCTAGTTACATGAAATCAGAAATAGTCCAGTATGCAAATAATAGAAATTATTCAAAAACACTGATTGTGGATACTCATAATGCAATGGGTGAGGAAATTTCAAAAGAGGATGGAGAAGACATGTTAAAAGCTGCCAAATCATGTTTGGATACTCTAATTACAAAAGAGAATTTCCCAATAGAGTTTGGCTATGCTAATACTGATGAAATGGATGTGTGGACAGAAGACTTGGGAATGGGAGGATTAGGAATTATTTGTCTTAAAATTAATGAGAAAAAATATTTCCTAGGATGGGCAGATTCCAACAATATGGAGAATGGGGTCAGAGAGAAAATTATAGATATTTTTGCAAAAAGAGATTATCAATTACTTGAAATTTGTACATCAGATACACATTATGCACCAGTTAAACCCAGGAATAGAAATGGATACTACCAATTAGGATTAATTACAAGTGCAGATAAACTAGCGAAATGGTTTTTTGAAATTGCAAAAAGTGCAGAAAATAATACCGCATCAGCAAAATTTGAAATTTTAGAAAATGAATCAAATGTAAAAGTAATGGGACAGGGAATTTATGAAGATTATTCCAAAGCATTAGATAATTCACTAAAAATTACCAAAGGATTTGTGATTGGATGTGTGATATTGTTTGTAACTAGTCTTTTCCTATAGTCTTCATTTGATCAATATTTCCATAAAATTCATCAATAAATGAAGCAAACTGAAAAATTGGGACTATAGGTACATTCTCAATAAAATCAATTTTATCTTGGTATAATGTGACAATTACAGGTACAGCAATCGCTCCAGGAGTTTTTTCAACATAGTGTTTTGTCCTAGCAATCTGTTTTTTTACCATAGTGGATAAGGCAGATGCGCTGTTACGTTTCCAATGTTTACAGTCAATTAAAATAGCAATTCCAAGTCTAATTCCAACAACATCAATTTCCATTCTAGGTTTTGTCAACATCATATTTTTGATTACTGCAAAATTTTTTTCAGATAAAATTTCTGCAGTCAAACCCTCAAAATCCCTCCACTCTAGTGCAACTGAGATTTCATCAATAGGGTAGCCTTTTTCAAGTAAGGATACTGCAATCTTTAGTTTATCACCATCTTCAAAAAGATATGAATTATCTTCCTTTGTTCCAATATCATTTTTAATAAATTCATCTAAAATTATTTTAGATTCAACATCACTTATTTTTGTAACAGCAGAAAAATCTTGAATCGAGATACCTCCTTGTATAATTCCCTGTAATCCAATTATCATTTTTGGGTGAATTTTCAATTGTTGTATTTGATTCATGATAGAAATATAGGTTTTAGGAACTATTAACATCAGGGTATTGTGATATAGGTTTTAGTAGATGGTTTTAAAATAATCAATATGAAAAAAATGCTAGTTGTCATACTAGCTTTTTCAGCTTCATCAATTCTATATGATGAATCATTTGCAGAAAAAAATACATTTTTTGATTCAGTGAAATTTATTCAATATCTAGATGAAAACACCGCACTGGAAGAAGTAAGAAACGGTAATCTGGACATATACTATTTCACGATATCACCAGACAGACTAGAAAATGACCAAAATAGGGATGGATTACAGGTGTTTGATTCCACAGGGGGATCATATAGTATTCTGATAAACCCTGCCGAATCTCAAAAATTCAATCCATTTTCAAGCAAAGATATTAGATTTGCTCTAAATTATTTGATAGATAGAAAATTAATTGTAAATGAATTGATGGGAGGGTACGGATCTC
>DAOWGL010000141.1 GCA_030637455.1 Candidatus Nitrosopumilus sp.
AATCGGAGTGTCTCTTGTCACATTTATAATAATTGAAATAAAAAAATATGTTTTAGTCAGATTAAAAACATCTCCAAAAAATCATCTATTGCAAAAATAAATTCTTTGTTTAGAATCCAATCTTGAGCAAATTACGGAAATAGTTTATTGAATATCATCAGGCCAAAAAACAATGATGAAAAAATAACTAATGCCACTAACATCTTAATTATTACAGGTTTCATGGAAAATATGTTCCAACTAAAATTAAAAAACCTACAAGCAAAGTAAGAGCAATAATTCTAATTAGTATTGATCTTAACATTTTAGAATCTAATATCCCCCTAATTTTCTTAATCCTGAAATGATAAAAGATAAAACTCCTGCCAAAATAAAACCACCTGTCAATACAACATATCCGATAAATCCAACACTATCCACTATCCAATCATTCGGAATGAACAATGCAATACCAAAACCAATTCCTATCAGCATAACTCCTACAATGATGTTTGGCCTCACGAATTTTTTGCAAAAAGAA
Source organism: Candidatus Nitrosopumilus sp. (assembly GCA_030637455.1). GTDB lineage: Archaea > Thermoproteota > Nitrososphaeria > Nitrososphaerales > Nitrosopumilaceae > Nitrosopumilus. Next base: position 521 of record DAOWGL010000141.1, read on the forward strand.
TGAACTTAAGCATATTGTCTATTCTCAAAAGAGTTTAGGATTTAACATCAAATTCTTTGAGTAATTCTTCAAACTTTTTTGGGTATTCTTTTTTCACATCAAAATGTTCATCTTCAAACCCATCACTTTCTAAATATAATTTATCATAATTGCTGTTTTTTTGTGCCTCAAACAAATCATTACTCATTAACAAGTTTTCTACGCGAATTTTGAACTTAAGCATATTGGAGTTTAGATTTAGTTGCACTTTATGTGTAATAAACTGCACATTACATTATGAATAAAGAACAAAATCAAAAAATCAGAATAATATCAAATGATTAAGATACAAACTGAAACCGATCTTGCTTGTATCCTTCTTGTAATTTACCTTCTATAGGTATACGATTTCCACAAAATTCACAACAATTGTTTTTATCGAGATGCCATTCTCGTATATTAAATCCATAACGATTAACAACTATTTTGTTGCATTCAGAACAGTAGGTATGCTCCCATTTGTGGCCAGGAACATTTCCTAAATACACATACTTCAAACCTACATCTTTTGCAATTTGATAGTGTTTTTCCAAAGTCTCAACTGGAGTGCTAGGATATTCCATCATTTTATAATCTGGATGAAATCTCAAAAAGTGAACGGGCATTTCAGGTCCAAACTCATCATAAACAAATTTTGAAAGTTTTTTTGCGTGTTCTAAATCATCGCCTACTTTGGGAACAATCAAGTCAGTAATTTCAACATGGATTTTTGTTTTGTCCCTAATTTCTAAGAGAGTATCAAAGATTGGTTGAGGATCAGGAACACCAATAAATTTTCTGGTAAATTCTTTTTCTGCGTTTCCTTTGAAATCAACTGTGATGCCATCAAGAAACTCGTTCATCATTGAAACTGATTCAGGAGTATCATATCCATTTGAAACAAAAACGTTAAACAGTCCTTTTTTTCTTGCAGCAATTCCACAATCACGTGCAAACTCAATGAAGATAGATGGTTCATTGTAGGTGTATGCAATTCCATGTGCACCATATTTGACTGCAGTATTTGCAACCTCATCAGGAGTCATATCGATTCCTTCAACAGTCCTACGTTGACTGATATCAGAATTTTGACAATATCTACAGAGCCAATTACATCCTGTTGTTGCAATAGAGTATACTTTGCTCCCAGGATAATAATGAATAAGTGGTTATTTCTCAATAGGGTCAACATGGCCTGAGATTACCTTACCGTATGCATATAGCTGCAATTTACCATTCTCATTTCCTCGAATCCCACATAAGCCAATTTGGCCCTTGCCCATTTCACAGTAACGGGCACAAGCTGTACACTTTACTTTGTCATCAGGCAGTGTTTCATACAATTCTGCTTCTTTGCCAAGTACATTTGTCAATGTTTTTTATTGAGTTTTTACGTATTTAACAAGTATGAAAGAGTCAAAGGAATTTTCTAATACTGATGGAGAAAAACTAGTAAAGATGGCAAGAAAAGCTGTGACTGAAATTTTAAAAAATAATTCAAAAATTAATGATTCAGATTTTAATTCTAAATTTGATTTTAAATCAGGGGTATTTGTAACATTAAACAAACAAGATTCATTGAGAGGTTGTATTGGATATCCAATTCCAATAAAGAAATTATCTCAAGGATTAGTTGATGCTGCAATATCTGCTGCAACTCAAGATACCCGATTCAGTCCAGTAAGTATTGATGAATTGGACAAGATTACTTTTGAAGTTACAGTTCTCACTCCACCTGTTGAAATCAAAGTTGAACAACCTTCAGAATATCTAAAACAAATTCAGGTTGGAAGAGATGGATTGATTGTAGAGAATTCATACTCATCAGGTTTGTTATTACCACAAGTTCCAACTGAATATGGATGGAATGTCGAAAAATTTCTTGAATATACATGTCAGAAAGCAGGACTAGAAAAAGATGCATGGAAAGACAAAGATACTAAAATCTCAAGATTTCAAGGAGTAATTTTCAAAGAAGAATCACCTAATGGAACCATCATTAGAGAATCATCTGATGATTTTTTATAAAATAATAAACTAAACAGAGCAATGATCAGAGAACCAGTAGTAGCAGGGCAGTTTTATCCTGAAAGAAAAGATGAATTGAAAAGCATGATCAGGCATTGTATGGATCACAAATATGGACCTGGAAGTAATTCTAAAACATCAAATGATAAAATTTTTGGAATAATTTGCCCTCATGCAGGGTATGTCTATTCAGGCCCAACTGCATGTCACTCTTACAAATCAATTGCATCTCAAAATCCAGAACTTGTAATCATTATTGGGCCAAATCATTTTGGAGTAGGAAAGGATGCAGCTACAATGATTGATGCACAATGGCAAACACCTTTGGGAATGGTTCAAGTAGATTCAGATTCAGCAAAAAAGGTAGCTGAAATATCAAATTTCATTGAAATTGATGAGTATTCTCATTCTAAAGATCACAGTTTAGAGGTTCAAATTCCAATGTTGCAAGAAATTCTTTCAAATAATTTTCAGATTCTTCCCATAATTTTACGTTCACAAAACATGGAGACTGCAATAGATGTTGGAAATGCAGTTTCAAAAATTGCAGAAGAAAAAAATGCGATAATTGTAGCATCATCGGATTTTACACATTATGAAGAAAATTCTTTTGCGCATCAACAAGATAAAGCGTTGATAGAACCAATTTTAGAGATGGACTTGGAGAGATTCTATCAAGTATTGTATGAAAGAAGAATTACTGCATGCGGTTATGGAGCAATGGCATCAGTAATGATTGCATGTAAAAATCTTGGAGCAACGAAAGGAGAGCTTCTTAGCTATACAACAAGCGGAGATGTATCTGGAGATACAGAATCAGTAGTAGGTTACGGTGCGATAAAATTTGTTTAATAGAAATACAAAACAGTTATTTTTTTCCAAATTTTCCATGTAATGGAACAAAAACATATTTTGACTGATTTTTAATCTCAACAATTCCTTTAGATGTCTTTTGTAACAAAACTAATGATTGTGAAGAATCACCAACAGGTGCAAGTATGAGTCCGTTTTCTTTTAGCTGATCAAGTACGGGTAAAGGGATTTCAGAACATGCAGCGGTAATTATAATTCTATCATAAGGTGATTCTTTAGGATATCCAATACTGCCATCACCTAAAATTACATGAACATTATCGATGTTTAATTTTTTTAGATTTTCTTGTGCAAATTTTACTAGTTCTGGATGTCGTTCAATAGAATAGATACTTCCTGAACCTACCAAATAAGAAAGAATTGCACTCTGCCAACCTGAACCAGTTCCAACTTCTAGAATTTTCTGTCCATCTTTAACATCCAACCATTCAGTCATTCTTGTTACAACACCAGGTTGAGAAATGGTTTGATTTTTCATGATTGGAAGAGGCTCATTGTTATATGCATATTCTAATTCAGATTCTGGAACAAATTCATGTCTTGGAATATGGTGTAATGCAGATTCTACACGTTCATCAGTTAGAAATTTAGAATTTTTCAGATAAATGATCAAGTCATTTATTGCAGTTTGATATTTTTTTTCAATTTTTGTCAATTATAACACTAAAGGTATCCTTTTTTATTCTAAAATTCAATGTTCTGTTTTAGGATTCTCATGTCTAATTGAATTCATGAAATCTTTGTGTTGTAGCATTAATTCTATCATTTGTTCTCGTAAATCTTCATCATCCATTACAGCATTAAGCATAGGTTCCATCATTTGATTAGACATCATAGTCATATGAGAAGAGTCTTCTAACATCATTGTATGCATGTCTTTTGTCATCTCAGAATTAATCCACATATGATGAATCATATCCATCATTTTATCAGAACCAGATATTGTCATTCCATGTGAATTCATAGAATTATGTTCATAATGAGGGCACCAAGTACATCCTGATTGATGCATTCCTTGTCCCATTCC
>DAOWGL010000008.1 GCA_030637455.1 Candidatus Nitrosopumilus sp.
AATGTCTGCTTGTTTTGTTGCATCTGCAACAGACATTACTTTGTGACCATCAGCTTCTGCCTTTTTCCAGCTGTTACCGCCTTCTTTAAGACCAATTATCACATTAAGACCAGAGTCTCTCATGTTGTTAGCTTGTGCATCACCTTGAATTCCATAACCAATTACAGCGATCGTTTGATCTTTAATTGGATCAAGACTGATATCGGCATCTTTCCATGTTTTTGCCATGATTGTGGCAAGAATATTGCAAATATTAACTATAGAATCTAAATTTCAATTATTTTGTCACATGAACGACATTTGACAGTGACCTTTTCACCTGAAAGTCTGATGAATCGTTTTGAACCACATTTTGGGCAAATGGGACACGAGCGTGCAGGTTCCATAACAATTCAATTATAATTTTTGATTTAATTAAACCAGTCTATTGGATTTTTCCGCTTCCAAGTATTCGTATTGTAAGGGATTCAGGTTTTAAAATGACAGCAATTTCTCCTTTCTTACATACAACGGGTTTTTCAAATGAAAGTTTTAGGGGAGATATTGAAGAAAACTTTGCGGCTTTAATTTGCAAGCCGACACTTACCAAACATCCTTGGTTTTCTGTAATATCATTTTTGTAAAAAGGACTCTTTTGAAAATCAAGTTCAATCTCAGATTTAACATTAACTGCACCTTCTGCAGAAATGACATCTCCGCGACTAACTTCATCAGGTTTTGCACCTTTAACTGCCAGTCCAACTCGTGCAGGACAAATAGATTCACTTACTGGATCATCATGCATCTGAATAGATTTAATTAAAACATCAATTCCTGCAGGATATAATTTCAAATTATCATATTGTTTTACAGTACCATTTGCCACCTTGCCTAAAATCACAGTCCCAACACCCTTTACATCAAAGCAATGGTCAATTACTAATTCTGCAGGGTTATCATTTGTAATAGGTTCTAGTTTATCCATCTCTTCTTTAATTTTATCTTGATCAACTTTTGTATAATTTTCAACTACAGTTCCTTTAATCATCATCTCCAATTTGGATTCATCAACATCAAAAGTATGAGATAAAATTCCTTTTTCTTTTTTTAGTGAATCTAGTGCGATGATTTGTTCTCCTGTAAATTTATCTAATTTGTCAACATGTAAAATAACATATTCTGCAAGGTTAATTGCTTGAAATAAGGGTTGGATTTTTTCTGGAAATCCATTTGGTACAACCCAAGTTTTGATTATATCAGACTCTTTTCTATCATAAAGAGTAAGATCAGTTTCAGTTCCTTTCTTACCAAATTCTGATGCAATATCCTGTTTTCCTAAAATTACAAAATTAATTGACTTTACCATAATGATTTGCAAGAAATAGACTTTATGAAGTTTTGAAGGTTCGCATAATTAACAATCAGATGTGTTTTGAATTATTTTAATAGACAAAAAAGGTGTGAAATTAAATTCAGTGAAGTGCCACAGCAGAATTGTTGATCGCTTAAATATTCACGTAGAAGAATTTAGTAGGTAAAACTAAGGAAGATAGAAAAATGACCACGAAAGACCAAATTAACCTATTTGATAATGATTCAGATACATCGATGTATAAACACAAAATTACCCTACAAGACAAACTTTTGCATGCCTATATCCAGTGAAACAATTGTCACATGCAGTTCCATTCAGAGATATTTTTGTGATTTCTACTCTAAAAATGATTCTAGGCACTAACAAGGATATTCAGAAAGGTCTGTAGGCACATCATATTGTTCATCTAAAACATGAAGATGGTATAGGATAGATTTGTTATTAGATGAGCCCATACTTGTTTTCATAATAAAGTATGAATTTCATTTTTTATATAAAAAATTAACGAATGAATCATACTAGACCTGAGCGTAGATGAAATTAAGGATAAGAATTCAAAACTTGTGCATAACTTGCAAATCTGTGATTTTTAGGCTTTACCAATTTCTGTCGATATTTTTTCACAGGTTTACCGATTGCACCGTTTAGACCAAGCGGACCTTTAACATATTTCTCCTTGTTTGCCCAAAGAAGAACTTCATCTTTTGGAGCATAGTGATTTACAATTTTTGATTTAACTATAGTTTGAAGAATTTTTCCATATTTTTTTGATGAAGGTATATCTTCAGTTATTGATGCACCAAAAAGATATGCACCTTCCACAATCTCAATATTTTGTTTCTTTTTTGCAAGATATTCCAAGGTACTCAAAATTACTTGTGATCCTAAAGAATGACCCATTAATCTGATCTTTGTTTTCGGGCTGATAGTTTTGAAATCTTCAATAAATTTTCCAAGGTTTTTTCCATTTTTTATTGCAATTTTTTGACCAACTGCAAGTGCATGTTTTGCATGTTTAATTAAATGAGCACCAATTATGTTTGAATCATAACTATAACCAATTACGGGATGAATATATCCTAATTTACGTAATTGTTTCTGAGCTAAAACAACTTTAGCGATAGCTCCGGCATTATCGTTTCTTAATCCATGAATCATGATAGTAATTTCTTGTGAATTAATTAATTTTTTGAAATCATTTTTTGGATAAGTATAATATGAATTATTTTTTAAAGTCACACCATTTGAAAGATCATAGTAACCTCTTGTAGAAATTCGCGGGATAGGCTTCATAGTTATTCAGAAGGACCCAATTGGCTTTTGTGTTTTTCGACATCAGATTCTTCAACTTTAGCAAATATTGGAGATGCATCACCTAGTAGATGGTTAGCAGGAATTCCCAGCAATGATATATCACTCCAAGAAGATTGGTTTATTTCACCATCCAATCCCAATTGATCCCAAATTTTTTGTGAAGATTCAGGTAAGAAAGGAAAAAGGGCTATAGATAATGCTCGTGCAGCATTCACTGAAAGATATACACAATTTGCAGTTCCAGGTCCTTTTTTCCAAGGTTCTTTGTGTTGAAAATATTGATTAAAAAATGACGAAAATTCCATGATTTTCTTCAAAGCCCTATCAAGATGATTTTGTTCCATTAAAGCACCCACATCTGTTGCGAGATTTTTGATTTTTTGCTCAGCTTCAGAATCTTTTTCATCAAAAGAATCAGGTTCTGGAACTTTGCCATCAAATGCTTTTTTCGTAAAACCAAGTGCCCTATTTACAAAATTTCCAAGATTTCCAATTAATTCAGAATTAATTCTTGTTGTGAAATCATCCCAATCAAAATTCAGATCATCTTGAGAATAAGGATTGATAGATACAAGATAGAATCTAAGATAGTCTGCAGGATAATATTCTAAAAATTGTTTCAGACCAATATACCAATTCCTGCTTTTTGAAATTTTCTTTGATTGTAAAGTCAAATGCCCACGGGTTGGAATATAATCTGGAAGTTTGTATTCAGAATCAAGCCCCAATCTCATTGCAGGTAAGAAAAGATAGTGGTGGTATACAATATCTTTTCCAATAAAATGGTAAATATCAGCAGAATTCCAAAATTCTTTTCCATCAATTCCTTTATCGTTGAGAAATTTTAAAGCAGTTGAAATGTATGCCAAGTGATTATCAAACCACCCATAGAAGACCTTACCTTCTGCACCATCAAGTGGTACTGGGACACCCCAAGAAATATCACGAGTGATATCCCAGTCAATTAATCCCGATTTAATCCAATTTTGAACATATTTTTTTACATCTTTTTGCAGATGAGGTGCCTCATCCAACCATTTTGCTATGGAATCAGCAAAAGTTTTGAGTTTGAAAAAATAATGTTTAGTTTTTTCTTTAGTTGGTGTTGCTCCACATAGTGAACATTTAGGATCAATGATTTCTTCAGGTACACGGCCACAACTTTCACAAAGATCAGAATATTGATCCTCAGCTTTGCAATCAGGACAGATGCCTTTGACATATCTATCAGGTAAGAATTTCTTATCATTATTACAATAAAATTGAATGAT
>DAOWGL010000106.1 GCA_030637455.1 Candidatus Nitrosopumilus sp.
CCAGAATCATATCCTTTCTCATTAATTACAAGTGGTCCATCCATAGGTAGCATTTTCAAATGTCTTTTCGATGATTTGTAAGAGCAGTGTTCAGACCATTCAGCAGCTACGATTTGTAGTTCAGTAGGTGTAGGATCTCTACCAATTTTAGATTTTAATTCAGCTAGTTCGCGTTCTTCTAAACTCATTTGTTAACACCCATTTTTGTCAATAGTGATTCAAAGATAAGAGAAGAAGGCTTGTTATCAATTGGATTAATCTCTGATTCAACTGCTCTTTCTGGGTGAGGCATCATTCCAACAACATTACCATCCTCATTACACACGCCTGCAATTCTATTTGAAGAGCCATTTACCACCTCAGAATATCTGAAAACAATTTGATTTTTCTTCTTTAATTCTTTCATAGTGTCATCATCAACATAATATCGTCCTTCACCATTAGCTATTGGGATTGGGATTTTTTCATTTAGTTTGAATTGATTTGTAAATGGCGTTTTGTTGTTTTCTACAATCAGATTAGTCCATTCGCACATAAAATTAAGAGACTCATTTTTGAGCAATACACCTGGAAGTAATCCAGATTCTACAAGAATTTGAAATCCATTACATACACCTAAAACAGGAATTCCTTTTTCAGCCATTTTTTGGACATCTTTGATAATTGGACTATGAGCTGCAATTACACCGGCTCTCAATCTATCACCATAAGAAAATCCTCCGGGAAGAATTACAGCATCAATATTTTCAGGCAATCCTTTTTCATGCCAATAATATTCTGCATCAAGATGAAATACATCAGTCAATACATGATACATGTCACGATCACAATTACTACCTGGAAAAACTACAACTCCAACTTTCATAATTCTTTAAACATTTGGAGATATTTAATTTGAATCTAGTCCGAGTAAACTCTTATGTATAGAAATCAGTTGATCGCCATGACTCAGGTGAGAGACATTATGGAAAAAAATGTAATCACAATAGATTATACCAAAAATGCACTTGATGCATCGATAATTCTAAAAGAAAAAGAGATCAGTTTTCTTGTAATACTAAAGGAAGGTAAACCAGAAGGCATTGTTTCTGAAAGAGACATTGTAAGAAAAATTGCAGCAAAAGATATCAAATCATCACAAATTCAGCTAGAAGAGATAATGTCTAAAAATTTCAAATGGGTTGAACCTGAGACAGAAGTTGAACATGCAGTTCAAAAGATGCTAAATAACAACATCAGGCGTTTAATCGTGCTTGAAGATGAAAAACTGGTTGGAGTGATAACTCAGACCAATTTAGCCGAAGTTCTCAGAAGTAAACTTTTGATTAACGCTACAGTAGATAACGTAAATTCAGAATAGGATTAATTTTCAAAAACATCAATTGTGACAACACTCACCATTGGATTGTAAATTCTCAAATCATCACAAATTTCCTGTACTTTTGACTGTGCGGTTTGTTTATCATTTTCTATAATTGTAAATTTTAACATCTTTGCTGTTTTAATTTTTGAAACAGTTTTGTGGGTTCCTTTGAGGACCAAATCATTAAGAATAGTTTCACCTTCAGGATCACTAATTCCAGGTTTGTTTTCTATAGTTACATGAACTTGAAACGTTGCCATTTACAAATTGAAAAATTAAATCGAGGTTAATCTATCTTCCGAATAATTTTACGCTTTTATACTTATTTTGAAACATACATCAGGTAACCCGGGTTTGAGGACTTGTGTTGTTAAGATATCGCCAGCCCAGATCCGGTTACTTTGAATTCATTTTTCCCTTAACATGTTCGATGTAAATTCTGTAAAGACCAGATTGGTAATTTGGATTTTCAATTATTAGTGAATTATTTTTTAAATCTTCTTTTGATTGATACATTTCTTTTTCAAAAATTCTTCTATCATCTAGCGTTATGCAAATGTCTTGCCATACAAAAACTTCTTTTGGATTTCGATTAGCAGTAGCATAATACACATACAACAATCGAAGTTTGTTGTATTCATCTAGAATCATTTCTTTGCCAAGAACGTATTTTCTTTTCAAAGTTTGAAAATATATCAAACCCTCTGCAGTCAACACATAATCAAAGAGTTTAGGATAATCATCGATTTCTACAGGAAATAATGGGTTTTGTGGATCTGGCACAG
>DAOWGL010000111.1 GCA_030637455.1 Candidatus Nitrosopumilus sp.
AATGTAAAGAGTAGAATTGCAGACCTTGAATTGGAAGTGCAAGAGATAACAGCCCCTCCAACACCAGACATCCAAGAATCAGCCCGTTCATATCTGGAGACAACTGAACAAGAACAACAAGTAGTTCAGACTATACTTCCAGAAGTACCAATCGAATCAACAATAATACCTTCAGAACCAATTGAGGCACCTAGTACCCCTATACCAGAACCTCCAACAGAATCTGAGGTAACATTTGCATTTCCAGAACCACCCCAACAGGTGACAGCAGATACTTCAAAAGACGACAATGATAACGATTGGCTTGCTAGAATGGAAGCACAATAATTTTTTTAATTTATTTTTTTAACACTTAGAAAGATCTAACTTCATACACTTTTTGATGTCTGAGATTTATCATATTGGACTGGGAAATAATGATTATACTTTAAGAAAAAAGGCTGATGCTGATTTTGTGTCCTTTTGGGGTGAGCAGGCAAAGAATTTGTCATGGTTCTCCCCTTGGGAAAAAACCCTTGATTGGAAACCTCCCTTTGCTAAATGGTTCGTTGGAGGCACGATTAACGCCTCGTATAACGCACTAGACATCCATCAATCCTCAAAATCTGACAAATCTGCAATTCTATGGGAGGGAGAAAATGGTGAATCCAGAAATGTCACATATGGTGAAATGTTTACCAAAGTTCAGAAATTTGCAAATGTACTCAAATCACTTGGTGTCAAAAAAGGAGATAGAGTTACAATTTATCTTCCAATGGTTCCAGAACTACCAATTGCAATGTTGGCATGCGCTAGAATTGGTGCAACTCACACTGTAATCTTTTCTGGGTTTAGTGCAACGTCGATTAAAGATAGGGTAACTGACTCAAACTCCAAAGTCATCATTACTGCTGATGGTGGATATAGACGAGGAAAAATTGTTCCTCTAAAAGATATAATTGATGATGCAATAAGTGAACTAGATTTTGTTGAACACGTGGTAGTACTCGAGAGAACTAAAAATAAAATTTCAATGTCATCTAAAGACAAACTCTGGACAGAATTGATGAATAATGTTTCTGATTCTTGCCCTGCTGAAAAATTACCTAGTGATCATCCTCTTTACATTTTGTATACATCCGGAACTACTGGGAAACCAAAAGGTGTGTTACATGGCACGGGTGGCTATCTAACACATTTGTATTCGACATTCAAATGGGCTTTTGACATTAAAGATTCAGACGTATTTTTTTGTACGGCCGATATTGGTTGGGTGACTGGACACAGCTATGTTGTTTATGCTCCGTTTCTTCATGGTGCAACACAAGTGATGTATGAAGGGGCGCCTGACTTTCCTGATATATCTAGAATGTGGGATATTTTACAAAAATACAAAGTCTCAATTTTTTACACAACTCCTACAGCCCTGAGAATGTTTATGAAATTTGGAGATGATATTCCAAACTCTTTTGATCTATCCTCATTAAGATTACTTGGAACAGTTGGGGAACCCATAAATCCTGAAGTTTGGAAATGGTATTTCAAAACTATAGGAAAAGAAAAATGTCCTATTGTTGATACTTGGTGGCAAACTGAAACTGGTGGCATGCTAATCTCCTCTCTCCCTGGATTGGAGACAATTCCACTAAAGCCAGGATCTGGAACTTTGCCTATTCCAGGCGTAAATATCACAGTAGTTGATGAAAATGGGGATGATGTTCCTCCAAATACCAAAGGATATCTTGTAATCAAAAACCCGTGGCCTGGAATGCTTTTGACCTTGTGGGATGATGATGAAAAATACAAGACTGTTTACTGGTCAAAATATGAAAATTGCTACTATCCTGGCGACTATGCTCTAAAAGATGATGATGGTTACATTTGGTTGTTAGGTCGTGCAGATGACGTTCTAAAAGTTGCAGGTCATAGAATTGGTACTGCTGAACTTGAGAGTTGTATGGTATCCCATCCAAGTGTTGCAGAATCTGCAGCGTGTGGTATTCCTGATGAGGTTAAAGGTGAAGTGATAATTGCATTTGTTGTTTTAAACCAAGGCATTTCAAATGATGCTAACATTTTAGAAAAAGAATTGTCTGATAAGATTAGAAATGATATTGGTGCAATTGCAACTCCAAAACAAATCTACTTTGTTTCTAAATTGCCAAAAACTCGTAGTGGAAAAATAATGAGAAGATTACTAAAAGCAATTGGGAACAATGAGAAAATTGGTGATACAAGTACCTTAGAAGATGGTGCTGCAGTAACTGAGGTTCAACAGGTTTTTGATGAATTACAAAAATCAATTAAAGAGAATTCTGAATAATTATTTTTTTAAATCATCTAATTTAATTTTGGATAACATTTCAAACATTTCTTTTAGTCCATCGTATTCTGATTTTGAATTTTCGTCGAATTGATCATATTCTTTCTCTTTAATTTCTTCTAATTTTTTATTTGATTCTTTGAAAAATTTTTCATACTCTTTTATTTTTTCATCTGACATTCGTGCCAAATCAAAAATTACTGTATTACTTCCAAGCAGATTTTTATTTTCATCATATAGGCTGGTTGCCTGCAATAATCCTGAAAAAGTTTCATCATTTTGTTTTTTGAATGTTATTTTCCTATCTGTTACTTTGCCTGTCTCAAACCATATTTTTAGAGAATCATTCATGTCTTCCCATGAGTCTTTTGGAACGTGCTCAAAGATTGACTTCCCAAGGATTTCTGACTTTGCATAGCCTAGATTTGCAGCATATGTTGAATTACAGTCTAAAATCACGCCTATGGAGTTGATTCTCCTCCACATAATTGGAGCATCTTTCAGAGTTTTCCTAGCTTCTGTTTGAGGCATTTTTTAAAATTAGATTGACTAGTTATTAAATTGAAATCTTAGAACCATTGATCGAGATTTTGACTCTTTCTCTCCAATGCTTTTTTCAATCTGTTCAAAGTGGCTTGGATTCTATCCTCAGAGAAACTTCTCTCTTTGAGATATTTCATGACTCCTTCATAATCCACTTCATTAAACACAATTTCATCAACATCTGCTACTTCTGGATTTAAGAATATTTTTCGTATTTGCTGGAAATCAATTTCTACTAACTGTTCTTGTATTTGTGGAATGTCTTCCAATCTTGAATGTTGTTTAATTAATTTCATTGCAGTCTTTGGACCAATTCTCTCAAATCCATTTGGATTAAAATCTGTACCAATTAAAATTCCAACATCAATTAATTCTTCTCTGGTTAATCCAATTGCATCTAGTGTTTTCTGAGTTTCAATAATTTCTGGTACAACATCGATGTATGTATTTCTGTTAGGAATTTTCCTTCTTCCGCTACTTGTAAAATTTCTTACTAGTCTTTTTGCTCCACATAATATAGAATCATAATCTTGACTGGCAGAGGCATATGCTTGTCCTGTGTTTGTTAGATGAGCTGCAGTTGCCTCTCCTTCAGATGGTGCTTCAATGTATGGGATGCCCAAATGTGTGAGAAATTCTTTTGATTCTTTTACCATTCCATCTCTCATACTAGTTGTTTGTTGTGCAAATTTCCTTGCATCTTCCATATTTCCTTCTGCAACGGCTTTCTCATATTTCACAGTGGCATCTCTTTTGATTTGCTTTCTACGTTCAATTTCTGCAGTTTTTAGTGATGGTGGTTTTCCATCAAAAACATACACTGGTTGAATTCCTAATGACAGAAAATTTACATTTCTATAAAGTAATCCACTTAGATGACTGGTAACCCTTCCTTCAGAATCCGTTAATTGTAATCCGTCTGGTCCTCTAATGCTTGCCAAGAATTGATAAATCGCATTGTATGCATCTATTGCGATTACTCTGTTTGAAAACGCCTCGAGGGTGGTTTTCTCTCTTACTACCAAATCCTTTAGGTTTAATCCCATAGAATTTGTTGTGTCTATGAGGTATTTTGTGTTTATCCTTTAACTTTGATCGATGTTTTTGTTACAATTTTTGAAATCGATTTTAATATACTGATAATCCTGTGATGATTATTGCCACTTGACTTGCCTTTACATCTGAAAGACAAAATTTTTGAAATAAAATATGATTCTGATGAAACTATTTCCAAAATTGTTTCTTATTTTCCATTTAATGAATTAGAAAAACAAGAAATTGTTTCTATTTTGGATGATGATGCCTTTGATGGGTTTCACTCTATTTTTTCAAATACTGTAAGTGATGAGAAATGGAATAGAACAAAGGATCAAATCAAAAAGAAATTCAATGATGAATTATTTGATATTGATAGTGTTTGATCTTTACAGTTTTTTCTGATTTGCTTTATTATGGAGTTATTCTGAGAATAGATGCCGAGATAGCCAAGTAGTACGGCGGCCGTCTCGAAAACGGCTACGCGCAAGCGTGCGGGGGTTCGAATCCCTCTCTCGGCGTGATTAATTCCATAAAATAACATTATGGAGTACTAAACTAAAATAACAATTTCATTTGATGGTGTATGGATTACAAGTTCAAAATGTTTAAAGTAACTTGATTAACAAAAATAACTATGACAAAAGAGATTGAATCAAAGATTCAAGAATCAAACATCACTAATGCTGAATTAATTGCACATTTTAGAGAGAAATGTAAAATTTGTGGCCATCATCGTATTATGCATAATGAACTAGGTGCATGTGAGGGTGTAATGAACAAACCATGTACATCTGGCTGTGATCTGTTTGAAGCAGAATAAATAATATTTTTCAATTCTTTAATAGGATATTTTTGTAATCTTTTTATGGATTTAGAAAAGGATGGAGAGAAAATTTATCCATTAGGGTATGAACCTCAAGAAACACCTGAAGTAGTGGATGACAATATTCGAAATAATTTACTTGATTTTATTTTAAAATCTGGACCTTCTGAAGTTGTAGACACTGATTTGTTTGCTGTAATGGCAAAAAGACGCTCTACAAGGAAATTTTCAGATAAACCAGTTGAAACTACAAAAATTGATAAAATAATTGCAGCTGCAGATACTGCTCCAACTGCTGGAAATTTTCAAGGCTTTGAAATATTTTATGTAAAAAGTCCTGAAAAGAAAAAACTTCTAGTTGAGGCCTGTAACAAACAGCCATACGTTGATGCTCCTGTTGTTTTTGTTTTCTGCAAAAATCCTTCTAGGGTAAAGTTTGATTTTCCTGATTATATTTTGAAAAAATTCGCCATCCAAGATGCTACTTTAGCTGCTGGGTATTCTCAGCTTGCGGCACAGGCTTTGGGGTTGAGTTCTATTTGGATAGGGATGTTTGATGAGCAAAAAGTGATGGATATCTTAGGGACTGATCTTGTACCTTCATCTGTTTTGTGTATTGGATATCCTGAACAAACTAAATTCCCAAAACCAAGAAGAAACCTCAAAGATTTAGTGCATGTAACTTGGTAATTTTACTAAAATCATCCATCTTTAAATAATCATAGTTTATTGTTTAGTTCATGACTGATGCATATGTAATGCTAAATTGTGAACTTGGTGCTGAAACTGTAATTATAGAACAACTCAAAGAACTTGAACAAGTAGTTGAT
>DAOWGL010000114.1 GCA_030637455.1 Candidatus Nitrosopumilus sp.
CAACGTTGTTGATTTTTCTAGTAGAGGTCCAGGTGCAATAGGTGATCCAAAACCTGATGTAATGAGTATTGGAGCACATGGGTTTGTTCCATCAAGTATTTTAAAAATTCATAAAGATTCCAAAGAAGAATCATTTTCACTATTTGGAGGAACTAGCATGGCTGCACCTATCGTATCAGGCAGCGCCGCAATTCTAATTGAAGAAATGAAAAAACAATCTAAAGACTATGATTCATTTTTAATAAAAAATATTCTAATGTCTACTGCAACTGATTTGCATAATGATCCATTTACTCAGGGATCTGGATTAGTAAATATTGAATCTGCTTTGAATTATGTAAATGGAGAAAATGGAGTATTCATAGTACATAACGACGGCTCCTATGATAATATTAAAAAAATACTTGAACCAGCAATTAAAAAATTTAACTCTACATCTATAGGATTTGAAAAATTCCAACTACCTTCAAAATCATTTCCTATGACAAGTTGGTTTGCAGGACAATTACTTCCTGGTGATAGAACTACGACAACCTTTACAATTGATAATCCAACCAATGACACTCTCTCAATAATTGTAAAGCCTCAAACTTTGTTATTAATGTCTAAAACTCAATTCAATGGAACAACAATCGTACGTGAACAAGATTCTATACTAAATAACACTGATACATTCATTCCAAATTATGTTAAATTATCTGAACTTGCAAATCAAGATGAGCTTGGAAGATTTTTTAACAATGATGATCCAATTCCAGATGAATCATCACTAATGATTTTAAATCTAAATTTTCAATTTCATGATTTTATGAATAATACTTCAGACGTTTATGCTGATGATATCAAAATTGCTTCTCTATATCTTTATGATTGGCTAGATAATAACAATGATACAAAAATTACTAGTGATGAATTGTCAATGGTAAATAGAGCTGGATCTTGGGGAACAGTTCAAGAACTTAGAGTTTCTGATCCAAATGAAAAATTTGATGGTGTTCCTTTAGTTGGAGTCTATCCTGTACCTACAAGATATTCTTACTGGCTAGGTGATACAAAACAAAATTCTACTTCAATGGATTATACAATTTCTGCTAGTCATTATGAAAAAGAAAAGTGGCCATTATTGTGGGCTGAGCATGAAAAAATTTCTATTTTGCCGGAAAATTCATCAACTGTAGATGTTACATTAGTAACTCCATCTGATTTACAAACTGGTGTATATCAAGGATTTTTAACTTTTGAAAGTGAAAAACATATTGTAAATTCACCAATATCTTTTGTGATTAAACAACCTGTAAGTAAAAATGATTCTACAATTTTGATCAAAGGAACACAGAGTGATAACATTCTTTATGGAAATGGTTACACAAAAGGAGCATTTGATATGGTTAATAGATACATGGCAGGTGATTGGAGACAATATTATTTTGATATTCAAAATGAATCAATCAATACTGCAGCAATTGAACTTTCATGGATTAGCAACAATACCAATCTATCTGTATTTGTAATGGATCCATCAGGGGAAATAATACAAACTAACGTCCCCTCGGGTGTCTTTGGACATTTTATGGGATGGGCTTCACTTGATTGGTTAGGAAATTCAATTTTTAGTCAAGGTGGGGGATTTTTCCCTGTAAAAAATAAAGATGATACTTCAACTGTTCTTTATGTCCCGATAAATCAAACAGGCACATATACGCTATTGACACACTCTACATTATTTGGTGGCGAATCAACTACAGAACCAATTACTTTGATAGCTAAATTTACAAATATTTCCCCCGAAATGGCTGATTCATTTGAACCCATTGGTATTGAAATTAAACAAACCCCTGCAAAATCTGAAAATATTTCTGAAATCATAACTAAAACAGAAATTCAAAATCAAATGAATATTGATAATGATCTTCCATTTGGTACAGGAATTGCAGTAGGTATAGCCATTGGAATTGCGATCGGATTAGTTTTCGTTTTAATCATAAGACAAAAACCTCCAAAAGATTGAATAAGGTTTATAAGCAATTTGGCGAGAACGAGAGCTGAATGTCAGAACTGGGGACAAAAAAGTCTGGCGGATTATCCCGAAGAGACTTTCTAAAATTAATGGGAGCTGCAGGCACAGGATTAGCATTTGCACCATTTGTCCCATTTGGAAATTTTATGCCAAACCCAAATCAGGCATCACTTGAAAAAGTTCCAGTTATTTTGCCTGATGGCACTCAAGCTAATATCAATACATATCCAATTAATCATGCTGAAGTAATTACATATCCTGCAACTGGTGATGCCGCACTTGA
>DAOWGL010000142.1 GCA_030637455.1 Candidatus Nitrosopumilus sp.
AAGACCCGTCAAAAGTACTAGGAATTATGATAATTATCGCAGGTGTTTTGATCATTATTGGCGGTGCGGTAGTTATTGGAAATGCAGATGCCATGGAAGAAGCATCAGGACGAAGTATACTCGCTGAAACAATTCCGTTAATTGTTGCAGGATTAATTCAAATCGGATTAGGCATACTTAAAATAAAAAAATCTTAAAGAATCCTCATGACTACTTGTGCAAAGTGTGAAAATGATGTAAACAAGGTGTATGATTGTGACCATACCAAATTTGAAGACTATTGTGTTGAATGTTATACTGAATTACACTACTATCTTACAGAAAGTGAAAAATCTTGTTAACTGATAAAGATATTGCAATTTATGCACTAGGTAAAACAGAAGGTGTCCACTCTATTGCTGAAACTCTTGGAAAAGGATTAGATGATGAAAAATACATTGAATCTTGGAATAAAACAATGAAAATGTTGGGCATAGAAATGTCTCTAAAAGATCTTGAAAAAATCTACAATGAATTTGCAAAAAAGATGGAAGATCTTGTAAATTCTGAAAACATAAAACCTGAAAAACCCACTACAAAATAGATGAAAGCCATAATTTTAGCTGGTGGTAGAGGTAAAAGATTAAGACCAATTACAGATTATGTCCCAAAACCCCTAGTTCCAATAAAGAACATACCAATAATTGAATGGCAATTAAGATATTTGAAAAAATTTGGAATAGATGAAGCAATTATTTGTACAGGTTACAAACAAGAGATGATTGAAAATCATTTGAATATGAAAAACATTGGAATCAAAATAAAATATTCTATTGAAAAGACTCCTTTAGGTACTGGAGGCGCAATTAAAAAAGCAGGTAAAATGATCAATGATAAATCCTTTTTTGTAATTAATGGCGATACCATAACAAATATTGATTTGAAAAAACTTGCAACAAAGAAAAATGTGATTGCTGCAATTGAACTAAGAACAAAATACGGAATTTTAGAAACAAAGAATGACAAAATAATAGATTTTAAAGAGAAAAAAGAAATCTCAGATACGTGGATGAATGCGGGGATTTACCACCTACAAAAAGAAGTTCTAAAAGACCTTCCAACCAAAGGAGATATTGAGAAGACAGTTTTTCCAGATTATGCAAAAAAAGGAATACTAAATACTATGAAATTCAAAAATGCAAAATGGTATTCTGTGGATTCATTTAAAGACATGGAAGAATGCGCATTGGAAGTAGAGAAAATTATAAAATAAAATTTTGAATTTATGCACCAGTGCGATGTAAAGTGACCATTACATATGCAACTTCTTCGACAAATGATTCATCTTTGCTAATTGAAGCATATTTTGTGGCATTATCCCAAAATGATGGTTTTTCTTCGTGTTTTTCTGAGAATAGTTGTAGACTCATAATTATCATTATGATCTGATCTGATAATCCTCGGCCTCAATCAAAATTAACCTATTACTAAAACAGATACACTAGAATATCCAAAAGTCATACTATTTTCATGCGTGTGGCATGTAGTCTTGGCTCCTTACTCTCAATAGATGATGTATTACAGTGCTCAGAAATCATTTCAAAGACTAAAACTGACGCAGTTTGGGTTCCTGAGACCTGGGGGATGGAGAACTTTTCTATGCTGGGAGCAGTCTCATCAAAAACTAGTACTCAAAAAATAGGCTCATCTATAATTAACATCTATTCTAGAAGCCCATCCACTATTGCTATGGGGGCTGCAACAATAGATTCACTATCTAATGGAAGATTGGTTTTAGGATTGGGCACTAGCAGTACTCCAATTGTAGAATCATTTCATGGTAACAAATTTGAAAAACCTCTCCAAAGAATGAAAGAGTATGTTGAAATAATTCGACTTGTATTATCGGGTAAACAAATCAATTATGATGGAGAAATTTTTAAATTAAATAATTTTACATTATTAATAAAACCACAAAGGAATAAAATTCCAATTTATGTTGCAGCAATTAACAAAAAAATGGTAGATTTAGCTTGGAGTATTGGGGATGGGGTAATTTTCTATCTTAGACCATTAAATGAAATGAAAGAAACAATATCAAAAATGCAATCAAAGAAAAAGATTGATGTTACATGCCAATTGATCACTTGTGTTTCAGAAGATTCTGAAGAAGCAATTCAACGAGCTAAAAAAACAATTGCATTTTATATTTCAGTTGGAGAGATATACCGTGAATTTTTAGCAAAAAATGGATATTTGTCTGAAACAAAAAATATTTTTGAAGAGTTTAAGAAATCCGGATTCAAGTCAAACCATGAATTAGTTACAGATTCAATGCTTCAATCTCTTGCAATATCGGGAACACCAGAAGAGTGTAAAAAACAACTAAATGATTTTGTAGGTGTTGGAATAGACCAACCTATTTTACAATTTAACCCTATTGGAAAAACATCAGACTCTTTCCAATTATTTAAGAAAACATTTTTGGATGAATGATATGAATAAAGTGGGAATAATTGGATATGGGATAACTCCATTTACAAAAGATGATCAAAAAATTGAAACAGTCTTACTAGATTCAACAAAAGAACTTTTCAAGAACAATCCTGAAATCAATAGAAGAAATGTTGATGCAGTTTTAGTATCTACAAATAACAATTCAAAGTATCTCTCCCCCGTTTTGTCAGAAATGGCAGGAATTCAACCTAACATCTCTCATACAATAGAAAGCCTATGTAATTCAGGCACAAATTCCATAGTTTCAGCATATTCTTACATAGCATCAGGTTTGGCAGATGTGGTGCTAGTTTCAGGTGCTGAACGATATGATAGTCCAGGACAAATTTTAGAATGGGATAATTCCAGAGGAGAATTCAAACATCCTATATTTTGGGCATCCATATTTGCAAAATCATACAAACGAGAATATGGAATTTCTGATGAACAGTTAGCTATAGTATCAGTTAAAAATCATAAACAAGCAAAAG
>DAOWGL010000073.1 GCA_030637455.1 Candidatus Nitrosopumilus sp.
CAGAGGTGCAACTGGAGCTGTATCTCGTTCATTAAGAAACAGCATTCGAGTTTTAGAGTATGCTGGATTTAATCCAATTATCATTGAGAGTGTTGGGGCTGGACAAACTGAAGTTGAGATTTCAAACATTGCCGATATCACAGTTGTTGTGTTTAATCCAAACACTGGTGATAGTATTCAAACAATCAAAGCTGGTTTAACTGAAATTGGAGATATCTACCTAGTTAACAAAAGTGACCTTAGCGGAACAAACCAACTATTTGATGCTGTACGTGATTTTATTGGAGATTCTGTTAGACGCCCCGTAATTCTAAAAACATCTGTAAAAAAGAACTCAGGAATCACTGTGTTTGCCAAAACTTTGAAAGCTATGATGAAATCTAAAAAACAATTCAAAGAAGTTAAGGATAAGGAACGGTTAGAGGCAGAACTAAAGGATATTGTTTTAAATAACATCAAAGAAAAGATTGATGAGTTGCTAGTTTCTGATAAAACATTTTCAAAATATCTTAAAAAATTACAATCAAAAGACATTGATCCTTTCGTAGCTGGGGACAAAATTACAAAATCTTTGGTAAAGTGATAATATGGCTGCAAAAAAACCAACAAAATCAAAAACATCTGAAAAGAAAATATTTACAGATTCAACATATTCCGTAAAGAGAATTTATCAAAAATCTTCAAAAAAGAGACCTGTTGAAGATGCAGGAACATATCCTTTCACTAGAGGCATTCATCCTGGAATGTTCCGTGAAAGATTTTGGACCATGAGACAATATTCTGGATTTGGAGATGCAAAATTAACTA
The DNA here is from genome assembly GCA_030637455.1 of Candidatus Nitrosopumilus sp. Taxonomy (GTDB): domain Archaea; phylum Thermoproteota; class Nitrososphaeria; order Nitrososphaerales; family Nitrosopumilaceae; genus Nitrosopumilus. The sequence continues at coordinate 808 of DAOWGL010000073.1, forward strand.
ATGAGCGATTCAAATTCATGCTTGAAAAAGGTCAAACGGGTCTTAGTATGGCATTTGATTTGCCAACACAAATTGGATATGATTCCGATTCCCCACAAGCTGAAGGTGAAGTTGGTAAAGTCGGTGTATCAATTACATCTGTTAAAGATATGATGACTGCCTTTGATGGCATTCCTTTGGGAAAAGTAAGTTCTTCGATGACGATTAATTCAACAGCATCTACACTTTTGGCATATTACATTGCAGTTGGAGAATCTCAAGGATTCAAAAGCCATGAACTACGTGGAACTACACAAAACGATATTCTCAAAGAATACATTGCAAGAAACACCTACATTTATCCCCCAGAACCATCAATGCGATTAATTGGTGATATGATAGAGTACTGTGCAGAGAAAGTTCCTTCATGGTATCCTGTATCTATTTCTGGATATCACATGAGAGAAGCTGGTTGTACTGCAACACAGGAAGTTGCGTTTACATTGGCTAATGCAATTGCATACATTCAAACTTGTATTGATAAGGGATTAAAAATTGATGACTTTGCACCACGTTTGTCATTTTTCTTTTGTTGTACAATAGAGTTCTTTGAGGAAGTTGCAAAATTTAGAGTTGCAAGAAAAGTTTACGCTAAAATACTAAAAGAAATGTTTCATGCAAAAAATCCTCGCTCATTACAATTAAAATTCCATACTCAAACTAGTGGTGAATCACTAACTGCCCAACAACCTAACAATAACATCATTCGTGTTGCAATTCAGACAATGGCTGCAGTTGCCGGTGGTACCCAGTCCTTACACACAAATTCTCGTGATGAAGCATTAGCACTTCCAACACAAGAATCTGCTAAAATAGCCTTGAGAACTCAACAAATTGTAGCCCATGAAAGTGGCATTACAAAGACTGCTGATCCTTTAGCTGGCTCATACTATCTTGAGGATCTATGTGATCAAATCGAGGCTGATGTATGGAAATATCTCAAAAAAATCCAGAAAATGGGTGGCTCTGTTAAAGCAATAGAGAAAGGATTTTTCCAGTCTGAGATTCGTGCAAATGCATATCGTTTGAAAAAAGAAACTGATGATGGTGAGCGAGTAATTGTCGGTGTAAACAAGTATGCTGAAGATGAAGAGCAACCAGAACTATTGAGAATTGATGGTAGAATTGAAATTCAACAAAAGAAGGCTTTAAAGAAATTACGTGCTGATAGAGATTCTAAAAAATTAGAAAAGGCATTATCTGCAATGCAAAGTGCTGCTGATACTGAAGAAAATCTAATGCCCTACATTGTAACTGCAGCTAAAGCATTTGCTACCACTGGTGAAATTAGTAATACTTTCCGTGAGGTATTTGGTGAATATCGTCCAAAAGAAGTTTTTTAGTTAGACCTTTCATGAAATTATTTTTAAGATTGCACTGAGATTCCATTGGGTAGTGATTTTAAACTTCAGTGATCTCAAGTTTACGATTAATTTTTTCAATGGTTTTTGATTCATCCTTTAATATTCTTAATTTTGGAAGAAGCCTGGGGTTGATCTTTAACCAATGAAACAAAAATCATCTAAATTTCTAATTCAATCATTTATACAATAATTATGATCAACGTATGATTCATGTCTGCAAAACGCGATTATTATGATGTTTTAGGCGTTACAAAAACATCTTCTCAATATGAAGTCAAACAGCAGTATAGAAAATTAGCCTTAAAATTCCACCCTGACCGTAATCCATATTCTGATGCTGGAGAACATTTTAAAGAAATTTCTGAAGCATATGGCGTTATTTCAAACCCTGATAAAAAACAGGTCTATGATCAACATGGACATGCTGGTGTTAATGGAAAATATTCTAGTGCTGATATTTTTCAAGGGGCACAAAGAAGGGGTGGGTTTGATTCTAATGATGCATGGGGGTGGCGTAACAAAGGCGGTGCACTGTATTCTCTTGGCAAATACGATGAAGCAATCATGTGTTACGACCAAGCAATCAAAATTGATCCTAATAACCCAGTTGTATGGAATAACAAAGGCCTTGCACTGTGTTCTCTTGGCAAATACAATGAAGCAATAATATCATACGACCAAGCAATCAAAATTGATCCTAGTGATGCGGATGCATGGAATAACAAAGGTAATTCATTAAACTCTCTTGGTAACAATGATGAGGCAAAGAAATGTTATGACAGATCTAGAGAATTGGGATATGATAGTTGATGAAGCAGATGCTAAAATCTCAAAATAGATGAGGAACTATTTTTTCTCAGAACTTTTTAAAATTTTATTTTTATTGTAACTAATTTTTGGGTTTTGCGATATAGTAATCTGCATAGAACTTACCATTATCTTCATATTTTTTTGTATCAATCCCCATACCGTGTAATAGGGAGCAAGTTTTCATTTTTTCTTCAGGTGTGGAAAAATTTCTTTGACTTATTGGTTCTTGATCCATTTTTACAAGTGAGTAATCATATCTCTTAAAAATTTCTTGAATGTCTCCCATGTCAAACATCCTTAGAACAGTAAATGCAAAGATTGGGGAAGTGCGCTCTATTTCAGACTCTGTTGAATTAGATTGGCTATTTTTAATTCCCTCAAATATGTTTGAAAATGCCTTGTATCCAATATAGCCTATACATCCAGTTGCAATTATAAGATCTATATTTGACACTGATTCTGGTAAATCTAATTTTTCAGTTTCAAGATCAACGTTCATGGCTTTTTCACACAAATTCATTTCTTCAGAGAATTTTAGAGCTTCATCTGAAATGTCTATTTGATAAAAATTCATGTTATCATTACTTGTACATTTTTTATAGAATTGTTTTGTTTCTTTTTTTGTAGGTTCAGTTCCCTTTAGAAAAAAATCATTTAATTCTGACATTGTTAAATCATATTTTATTAACGCAGAGTTGATTCCATATGAGCTTCCCAAGTCTAAAATATTAATTGGTCTAGATAATGTCTCTTCAAGTTGCTCTATGATGGAGTTGTACAATGGTTTTGTAGAATCTGATATGGAATACTTCAATCTCTCCATTTCTTTTAGATATCTGCATGGTGAATCTTGCGTGTAAATATCTGTAAAATCTTTTTTTACTTTTAATTCATTCATCATAGGAGTGTTGATATTATTACACCCTTAATAAACCCCGTACAATATTTTAGGCGTGAAATAAAATTTTGATTGTTTTTTTATATTTTAAATAAAATA
>DAOWGL010000018.1 GCA_030637455.1 Candidatus Nitrosopumilus sp.
AGCCAATCATAAAACTCTCTTATTGATTCAATTCCTCCAAATCCAATTGAACCACAAACCATTATTTTCATTTTAATCTACTATTAGGGTATCAAAACTTGTACCATCACAATGAGGACAACTGGTTATGATTGTGACTCCTGCTCTTTTGGTAAAAATATTTCCGCATGACTTACAAGCACGTAATTCGCTTAGAGACATCATAAGTAAATAGTCATTAGGTTTTAAATAAAGATTAACTCAACAACTTTTCTATTATTCATTATTTGTGAATTGAAGATGATTTTGTTTTCATCAATTTTGTAACTTTATCAAAACATGATGTACAGAGATGTAGACGCTCTATTTTTCTCATTTTTCCTCTTTTAAGACATATGTGACACATCCATTTTGTCAAAAGTACTTGTCCTAGTTTTTCGATCTTTGAGCGAATTTTTTCTAATTCCTTTTCAAATTCTTCTTTTTTAGTTTGAGAAATTGAATCTATATAATCAGGAACCAAAATCTATGAACTCTCTTAAAGTAATGTTGAATATAATTAGATGAAGAAATTTGGTAAAAGATCCTGTCTGTGGAATGATTGTAAATGAAGAAACAGGCATAAGCTCCGAAGTTGGTGGAAGATTATTCTATTTTTGCAGTCCCATGTGCAAGCAAACATTCGTTCAGCCAGAAAAAGAACTTGCCAAAATGAAAAAAAGAATGTATGTTGCAGCCTCTGGAGCACTGGTTTTAGCAATAATTCGAGCTGCACTTTATCTCAGTGTAGCTGCAGGTGCAATGGTAGTATCGTGGATCCCATTTCCTGAAATTCCATTTCTGTCCTATGGTCTTTTATTGTTCATCATAGTGACACCTGTTCAGTTTATTGGAGGATGGTCATTCTATGTTGGAGCATATCATTCTATAAAACACAGAACTGCTAACATGGATCTCTTAATTGCAATTGCTACTCTAACGGCGTACATTTACAGTACTGTCGTGTTGTTCTTCCCTGAAGCAATTCCGGGAGAAGAAAAATACGTCTACTTTGAGGTATCTGCTATCATCATTGCATTTGTTTTGTTAGGCAAATACATGGAAGAGGCAATAAAAAAGAAGAGCTCATCTGCTATAAGAAAATTATTAGACCTAAAGCCAGCCATGGCTCGAATCATACGTGATGGTTCAATAGTTGACATTCCGTCAAATCAAGTAATTCAGGGAGATGTTATGATAGTAAAACCTGGAGAAAAAATTCCAACCGATGGAATAGTAATTGAAGGTAAATCATCTGTTGACCAAAAGATGATCACAGGTGAGAGTATTCCAGTTGGAAAACAATCTGGAGATCAAGTAATTGGTGCAACTTTGAACAAGCAAGGATTACTCAAAGTAAAGGCAACTAAAGTAGGACAGGAGACGGCACTATCTCAAATTATTCATGTGGTGGAACAGGCACAAACATCTACTGCAAAGGCTCAAAGGTTAGCTGACTCAATCGCAGCAAAATTTGTTCCATCAGTAGTCTCTGCATCTGCTGTAACCTTTTTGGTTTGGTATTTTGTAATGCAGGATTTTATTTCTGGACTGTTGGCATTTGTTGCAGTTTTGATTATTGCATGTCCATGTGCGTTAGGTGTTGCAACTCCTGCTGCACTGATGGTAGGTGTAGGAAAAGGTGCAGAATCTGGTATATTGATTCGAGGTGCCGAATATTTAGAACGTTCACAAAAAATTACCACTATTGTATTTGACAAGACTGGAACTCTGACCAAAGGCGAACCAGAAGTAACAGATATTGTGTCAATAGGAGAATTTTCTGAAAAAGAAATAATGGAATATTGTGGCTCTGTTGAGTCTGGCTCTGAGCATCCTATTGCTCAAGCCATAGTTGACAAAACAAAAGAGATGAATGGTTTGGTTTTAGTTCTGAATAACTTTGAATCCCTAAACGGTCTTGGAGATCAAGCAATTGTAAATGAACGACAAATCTGTTGTGGTAGTCGCAAGATGATGAAAAAATATGACATATCAACACAAAACATAGAATCCAAGTTGAAAGAGCTAGAATCGCAAGGAAAGACTGCAATCATGGTCGCAATTGACAAAAAAATTGAAGGAATCATAGCCGTATCTGACTCTCTAAAAGAATCCTCACCACTGGCAATTGTTGCACTAAAAGATCTTGGAATAGAATGTATTATGATTACAGGGGATAATGAGAAAACTGCTAGTACCATAGCAGAAGAAGTTGGAATCAAAAAGGTAATTGCAAATGTCCTTCCTTCTGATAAGGCATCTGAGATAAAGAAATTGCAATCTGAAGGAAAGATCGTTGCAATGGTAGGTGATGGAATTAATGACGCACCTGCATTGGCACAAGCCGATATTGGAATTGCAATAGGAAGTGGCTCTGATATTGCAAAAGAAACAGGTGGAATTATTCTAATCAAAGATGACATAATGGATGTGTCTCGTGCCATTAGATTAAGCCAGGCAACTATGAAAAAGATAAAACAAAACCTCTTTTGGGCATTTGCGTATAATTCTGGTGCCATACCCTTGGCTGCAATAGGGCTGCTAAGTCCTATGATTGCAGCAGCTGCCATGGCTTTGAGCTCGATTTCAGTAATCGCAAATTCTGCATTGCTCAAACGTTATGATATTACAAGCGGTGAGGAAAAACTAGTCTTAAAAAAAGTCTAGACTTTTGTTCCCACTGATAAATACAAAAACCCTCCCCAACCTTCTTGGAATGTAGTTTTTTCAAAATATTTTTCAATTGATTTCCATGCTGTTGCTTTAAGATATTCTTTATCTACTGCAAATGGTTTTGTGAATGAAACAATTAACGGTGCAAATATTTTCGCAGGTCCTTGCGACATTTTAAAATCCATAATGACAAATTTCTTGTTAGTTTTTAGTGCATCATATCCTTGTTTTACTATTTTATCATATCGAGGTGAATATTGAAGAGCACCAGTTGAAAAAATACCGTCTAATTCTTTGGGAAATTGATATTCTGCAAAATCCTTTTGAACCAATTTGACATTTTCCCATCCATTTTCATTTACTCTTTTTCTTGCTTGATCAAGCATTTTATCGGTGATATCTACTCCAATCAATCTACCCTCAATTCCAATTTTTTCTAAAACCCGAGAAAAATTTAATCCAGTACCACATCCAAGTTCTACTATAATATCCCCTTTTGATAGTTCCAGTGAATTAACAGTCATCTTTCGATATTTTCCTATTTTAATTCCCAACAAGCGGTAAAGTTTTACTGCAAAATCGTAATTATCCGCATGTTTTCGATATGCCTCAACTATTGGATTAGACATAATTCTACTACCTGTTCTTAACTCATAAACATCTGGGAATCCTGCCTAACCCTTGTTAGAGTGTCAATGTGATCTGACAAATCGCCCTCCCAGATTAGAAATTGGTTTTCCAAACTTGCGACAATATTGTCTAAAGTATTTGCAGATGTTGGAGTTTTGAACTAAAACACCTAAAATAAATACAGAATATCATTTTGACTTTATGTGGCTTTGAAAAAAATCATGGTTTGTTTAGATGGTTCTAAAAACTCCATAAGAGGATTAGATAAAGCAATTTCATTTGCAAAACAATCAGATGCTATGATTATTGGAGTTCATAGTGATACAAGCTTTAGTGCATTTTCTGCTGTTCGTGCACCTCTACTCCCAGAGAAAAAATGGAAAAAGAAAGCAAAAGCGTTAATGAATATTGCAAAGAAAAAAGTAGAAAAAAATAAAATTGAATTTAAAGGAGTTGTAATTGGGGGTCATACTTCGGGTATTGATTTAACCACATTTGCCAATAATCCTGCAAATAAGATTGATCAAATTGTTATAGGATCAAGAGGAATGGGATTTCCAAAGGAGTTGTTTTTTGGAAGTACATCAAACTTTGTCTTACATAAAGCAAAGGCTCCTGTAACCATAGTGAAATAAAAAATAATTGATGTGATTTTGAATGTTCTTTAAAGGAGTAATAATTGTGGCAGGAATTACATTGATTGCTCTTTCTATAGCTGTTTTACTTTTGTAATTTCCAAATATGATAACTTTGAATTGCTAATATCCATGGTTAAGGACTTGCATGATAAAGTAAAAAGTAGGTCATAAAAAATATCTTTTAATGACAATGAACAAAATATGCCCTTGCAAGTGTGGATGTGAACGAAAAATATCCAATGTCTATTACGATACTTGCATCTTTTGCCTATTAGGAGAACATAAAAAATAAAATAAATTTTCAGTGTAATTTGTTTATTGAGGAATAACTGCAAAAATTCACAATTATTTTACAATCATGACTGGGCATTTGGCCATCTGACTTACCTTATTGCTTACACTACCCAAAAGAAATTTATTAAAACCTCCTCTACCATGAGAGCCAATAACAATTAGATCTATTTTCTTTGAATTTAAAAATGCAATTATCTGAATCTTGATAGATTAGAACAGAATCATTCTTACGTTTTTGGCATATTGTAATTACCTTGATGTTAAGTTCTTAATCGACCAAGTATCATCATGTTAAAAATTCAAATGAAAAAAATTCTTGTTCCATTAGATGGTTCAAAAAACTCTCTTAGAGGATTAGAAAACGCAATTTATCTTGCAAGACAATGTGGCGCAGTTTTATCAGGTATCTTTGTCGTACCTATGCAAACTAGAGAAAGCATCCAAAAAATTGGTATTTTTAAAAAAATTGTACCCAAAGAAGTTGATACAATTATGGATTCAGCAAAAACCAAAGCTGCAGAAAATGGAATTGTGTTTAAACACAGTATTGTAGGTGGAGACATCAAAGAAAGTATTATTGAATTTGCAGAAAATAAGAAAAATGGAATTGATCTTATAGTTATGGGTTCAAGAGGTGCTGGTGATGCTCCAAGTTATTTTGGAAGTGTAGCAAGAGCAATTATGCAAAAAGCTAGTACTCCAGTTCTAATAGTAAAATAGAGAAAAATAGACTTGAAGCACTAGTGAATATCTGACTTGGAAAAAAGAAAATGAAGACTGTATTTTTGGGAAATATTACGGCCTAAATTCCTCACTATCAACTCACAGGCCACCCTCGATTCCTTTGAGAATCTACAATACACTTAAGTTTCAAAAGTACGTAATAGATGTAAGAATAAAGTTCACCTCTACCCCCTGAGTCTAATGTATGACGGCTCTAAAGGAAATGAAACGGGATTTTGTATGGGCTTGTTCTATTTTATTATTTTAGATTCTAAACTCTTAAGTTCATTCAATAGAAAGAAAAATCGCTTATGATACTATCTGGAATCCTATCCAATACAATTGCAAGATGGATGATAATGGTTGGAATAGCAATCGTTGTTATTACTCTGGTTGGATCTATTCTAAAATAAAGATTAGATTCTAATCTGAAGTTGAATTATGAAAGATAATTGATAACATGTGTGCTTTTTTGAACACACTTTATTCTAAATAATCAAATTTTCTTGAGATATGTGATGGATGAAGAAGACGTTGAAAGAGCTGAATGGGAATGGCTCAAAAAGAAATGAATAAAATTATAAAATATTCTCTGTATGGGATTTTTGCCTTTAGTGTAGCAATTACCGTTTTTACTATCGCTTTTTATCAAAGTATTTTATTTTGATTTCTGCAAAATCATAAGTTCAGTGTTCCAAAAGAGGTACTCATCTTTGAAAATTAAAAAATAGTATTAGTCATGCGGTATAATACAGAGAAACATCCTATTTCCCCAATGGAAAGAAAGTGTCTATGTTGTGGTAAAATATTTGAGAATAGAGCAAGTGATTATTGTAGTCAAACATGTGCGGAA
>DAOWGL010000023.1 GCA_030637455.1 Candidatus Nitrosopumilus sp.
CAACTGGTTCAGGTGCTGCTTCAACAACTGGTTCAGGTGCTGCTTCAACAACTGGTTCAGGTGCTGCAACATCACCTACAATAATTGTACCAACCATTCCTTGGTCTCTGTGACCTGGAACAGTACAAATGTAATAGTAAATTCCTTCTTCACCAGCGATAAATTCAGAAGAACCAGATTCTCCCGGTTTTAATGGATTTGATGCTAATGCAACTTCACTTCCAGGAATAATTCCTCCAAAGCCTTCATCATTTGAAGTGACACCGAAAGAATGGAATGATTTTCCTGCATTATCGACATTAAAGATTACTTTGTCTCCAACATTCATGTTTACTGTTGGGTTATTATCAGATTCACCAGGTAATGCATTAAATGCCAAAGTCCTAAAGTCTGCTGACTCTATAAAATGAAGATCTTGTGTAATAGTATCTCCAGTGAATGCTGCAGGAGCTGCATGATCATCACCACCTGCCATCATTGCTACAACTGGGGCTGGTTGTGATATCCAATAATCCCACATTCCAAAGAAGATTGCTCCACCTACAATACAGATACCTAGCATAATTATCATCATTTTTCCAACTCTAGCTGGAGTTGTTCTGTAAACTTGGGAATTATCGTGACTCATTTCATATATCTCCTAATCGTGATGAGGGTTCTTTGCCTCAAATGGATAATAGTATTTCCCACCGACACCAAATGGGTCTTCGGTATTTGCAAGTTTTCCTTTTCCGGAACTGTAAATGATGTTTGCTAAGAAGATTGCCATACTGATACCAATAATCATTGCTCCTACTGTTGCAATTTGGTTCATAGCAATCCATTCTGGGATTGGCGGATAATCGAAAACTCTTCTTGGCATTCCGTACAAGCCAAGTACGTGTTGTGTAAAGAATACTAGAACTGTTCCTATAAAGGACATTGCAAAGTGTACTTTACCCATTGTTTCATTGTACATTCTTCCAGTTACATATGGGAACATGTAGTATAGCATACCAATCGAACCAAATGCGATAGTACCCATCACAAAGAGATGGAAGTGACCAACTACCCAGTATGTATCGTGTGTTGTAAAGTCTAATGGCATAGCGGCATTTGCGACACCACCTGCACCTGCAGAGAAGAATAATGCAATACCTCCAACACACCACATCATTGGGGTTGAGAATTTGATTCTACCATTCCACATTGTTGCTACAAAGTTGAATACGTGCATGGCAGATGCTGGAACTGCTGCTAGAGTTCCTACCATGAATACAGTTTTTTCAGTAAATGACATTCCGGTTGCGTACATGTGGTGTGCCCATGATGAGAAACCGACAATAGATAACAAAACAAATGCAAAGACACCAGAGTTGTAGCTGTAAATTGGTTTTCTTGAGAATCTTGGGATGATTTCATACATCATACCAATTGCAGGAATTACCAATACATACACTTCAGGATGGAATGTAAACCAGAACAAGTGTGCATATGCGATTGGATCTCCACCCATTGCAGGATTGAAGAATCCACTTACACCAAGTCTGTCAGTAAGTAACATCAAGAGGGCTGCAGCAAATGTTGGAATTGCAACAAGAATAATCAAAGATGATGATAAGAAAGACCATGCTAACAATGGAACCTGACCAATTGACATGTCTGGATGTTTACATTTGAGAATTGTAACGATAAAGTTGATTGCACCTAACACTGAGGATATACCTAAAATCTTTAATCCAAATATCCACATGTCTGCTGCAGGACCAGGTGCGCTGATGATAGAGTATGGCGGTGTTGCATACCAAGTGAAATCAGCAAAGCCTAACCAGATGAGTGCACCTGCTGGAGGAATCATCCAAAATGCAATTGCATTAAGTTTTGGATATGCCATGTCTTTGTATCTAACCATAATTGGAACATAGTAGTTACCAACTGAAGATGCAAATGGAATGATAAACAAGAAGATTAGTGTTGTACCGTGAACTGTAAAGATTCTGTTAAAGGTCATTGCATCGCCAATTATTTGTGCACCAGGTAAGAATAATTCTGCTCTAATTGCAAGAGCCAAGGTACCACCTAAGAACAAGAATGCTAGTGATGTAATTAGGTATAGTAAACCAACATCAGTATGATGTGTTGAAAACATTATTTGCCAAACTGGACGTGGCTTTTGTAATTCTAGAACCATTAGATAATCTCCTCAATGTGAATCAATGAAAGTTGTGATAAAAGCGTTGTCAAGATGATGGGGCCTCCACAATTAAAGTTCCACGCATGTTATAGTGAATCAAACCACAATACTCTCTGCATTGAATATCATGAGTTCCCACATCAGTTGGAGCAAACCATACTGTGTTTACTCTACCAGGAATTGCATCCATTAAAACAACATAGTCGTGAATATTAAAAGAATGATTAACGTCTTTAGAAATTATTTCAAATTTGTAAGCTTTACCAACTTCAACATGTAGTTCACCAATTTCTTTAGTTCCATCTTCATGTTCAAAAGTCCAGAACCATTGTTGACCAGTTACAATAATTGTTTCAGCATCTGCTGGAACATGTTCAACAAGTCTTTCTGCTTCCCAAGCTTCTGCCCCTACCCAAACCATTAGAGCTACTACAACACCGATGTAAATCCATTCTGGCCAGTTAGAGTGTCCACTCATTATTACCAGTCTGTTCCCTCATATGGAGTTGGTTTGGCGTTTGGATGAGATTCTCTGAATCTCCAACATTGCCAAATCATGGTTCCAGATACTACTGTACCTACAACAAATGCGACAGTCATTAATCTATAAAATAAATTCCAAATAATCACTCTACGATCAAGATATTCTCCTGGCTCATCACCTGCAGCAAATACCAAGTCTACAGCTGGCACTATCATCAAAACTGCCAATACTAAGAATAATCCAACGAATTTCTTCATAGTGATTAAATGACGAGACCTATAATTTCTATTTAAAAGTTTTCAAGATTACTAACTACCAACCCTGATCGAATCTGGATGGATGCATTACATTAAGTCCAGATAGTGAGAATTTCTGTTCTTTTTCTCTAAAGATGTTAAGAGAGGCATTTGCAATGATTAACTCAAAGAGATTGGTAGGGGATAGATCTACAATAGTTGAGAGCATTGCTTTGATTGGGTCCATATGAGTGACAAGGACCACATTTTCATCAGGATGCTTTTCAGTAACATGATTTACAATTCCTAAAACTCGTTTTTTGACTTGATCAAAAGTCTCTACTCCGTTATGAGCGATTTCTAGTTCACCATTATAGAATTTCATAAAGACATTACCATGACTAGTAAAAATCTCATCATATGGCATTCCAGTAAATTTTCCCATATCAAGTTCAATTAATCGCTCATCAATTGTTACATCAATTGAATTATGTTTTCCTACAATTTCTGCAGTATGTTTTGCTCGTTGAATAGGACTCGAATAAATTGCTGAGACATTCATGTGTTCTAGTAGTTCGGCAGTATGTTCTGCTTGTGTAATTCCAGTATCAGTTAATGGGACACCTTCTGTTCGTCCAGCTAGTATTCTTTCAGTGTTATTTGTTGCCTGTCCATGTCTAAGGAAGATAATCTGTCCCAAATTGATCGATTTTCAAATAGAGATAATAATAACATTGGCAGGTAGATTATCATGAAAGTTGGAATAATTGGTGGAACCGGCGGAATGGGCAAAGGCTTTGCTCTAAGATGGTCCCAAAATAATGATGTAATAATTGGTTCAAGAGATGCTGCAAGAGCATCTGAATCAGCTGTAGAATATACTAATCTTGCAAAAGAAGCATTTGGAGAAATTAAAGGAACGATCACTGGAAACGATAATGTTTCAGTTGCAAAAGAAAGCGATGTTTTGATTTTATCAATTCCATATGAGAATATTGATACAGTATGTTCAGGAATATTATCAGAAGTAAAAGATAGTTGTGTTGTTGTATCTCCTATTGTTCCAATGACAAAAACTGATGTTGGATTTGAATGTGTTTCAATTAAAGATAACAAACCATTTTCATTCAAACTAGTTTTAGAACATATGAAAGATAAATCAAAACTTGTATCTGCATTTCATGTAATTTCTGAAAAGAAATTAATCAATCCGACACTGGAATTAGATTATGATATCTTTGTTTGTGGAGATGGCAAAGAATCAGTTGCAGTAGTAAATGGTTTGATTGATGAAATCAAAGGATTGAGATCAATTTACTTGGGACCAATCGAGTTATCATATCTTGCAGAGATGTCTACTCCGTTGTTGCTAAATGCAATGATTAGAAATAAAATAAAGAATCCAGGTATCAAAATTATCTAAGTTTGATAATATATCATGAGTCACGAGTATTATAGACGGGGTAAAAACTGGTTTACTGCAATTGGTGTGCTTTTTTGTGTCATGGGAGGAATAGTTCTCATACAGCAATTACTCATATGGGGAATAGAATTTGTTCAAGATTTTTTGTTTAATGCAGAATTTACAAATGAAAAAGTATCAGTTGCAATGTTATGCTTTGGGATTTTTATGATAGCATTGGGATTTAGAAAATATGAAGAAAAGAGATGAATTTCTTAAAGATCAAAAGATATTACGATTAGCAACAGTTGGTAAAAATAAAACTCCACATATTGCACCTGTTTGGTATAGGTATAGTGGGAAAAAATTCTACATTGGAACAAACACTAAAACAAAAAAGGCACAAAATGTTAAGAAAAATAATAAAGTTTCATGCTGTGTAGATGTTGGAGTTAATGCACCAAATATTTACGGCGTACTAGTACAAGGAAATGCTAATCTTATCACAGATAATTCCAAAGTCAAAATAATTGCAAAAAAAATTCTATCAAGATATTTTAAAACATTGGAGAATAAATCAGCAAAAGAACTATTAGATGATACTGATTGTATAATAGAAATTGTTCCTGAAAAGTTTACTGTTTGGAATTACTAACAAACTCTTCAATTTTGTTCATTGCAGAATCTAAAATTTCAAGATTTGGTAAATACACCAATCTGAAATGTCCACTCCCATATTGTTCCCCAAATCCAGAACCATGCACGGTAAGTACACCTTTTTCTTCTAATAGTTTTGTTACAAACTCCTTGTCAGTTCCAAATTTGTTATCTTCAATTTTTGGGAATGCATAAAATGCTCCTTTTGGATTAGAACATGATAAACCAGGCATTTCGTTTAATCTTTTAACAACCAAGTCACGATGTTTTTTCATTTCTGAAACAAATTTACTGATATAATCTTGAGGTCCTCGTAAAGATTCCAAAGCTGCATATTGAACAGGAAGACTAGTTGCAATTCTAACTCTTGCTAGTTTTGGTAAATGCTCACGTAACTCTGCAAGTTGTGGGGATTGATTAAATGCAATATACCCAATTCTCCATCCAGACATTAGATGGACTTTGGAGAATCCATTAAGAACAATTACAGGTGAATCACCAGCTACTTTTCCAATTCCAACAAATTTATCATCAAAAACTATTTGATCATAAATCTCATCACAGATAATGTAGAGATTATTTTGATTTGCAATATCTACTAGTTCTTTGAGTGCATTTTCATTAAACACAACTCCAGTTGGATTGTTTGGACTGATTAGACAAATTGCTACAGTTTTTGATGTAATTTTGGATTTAATGTCTTCAATGTCGGGTGTAGAATTATTCAAGTCTACTGCAAACTCTACAGGAATTCCACCATGCAATCGAACATAGGAAGCATATGGAGGATAGTAAGGTCCAGGTAGTAACACCTCATCACCTTCCTCAACTATTGAGGAAATAACCATGTCAAGTCCTTCAGAAACTCCATTTGTGATTAGAATATCATCAGCTGTAATTGAAAGTCCTTTGGCATTTTCTTTTTTGGCAATTTCTTGCCTTAATTCTAAAAGACCTTCAGATGAAGAATAGAAATTATTTCCATTGTTAATTGCATCAATCATAGCTTGTTTTACATTTTGAGGGGGTTGAAATCCAAATTGTACAGGGTCACCGATATTGAGATAATCAACTTTCATTCCTGTTTGTTCAACTTTTCTAGCAGCAAGAACAATATCTCTAATTGCATATTCGACCCCAACTACTTTTTTGGATACTTTCAAAGTATCTAGACAGATATTTAGACCCGTTAAAATCTTACTTGTTTGGACTCGTTGCACAGTCTGGATAGTGCGAGCGGCTTCGAACCGCTAGGTCGAGGGATCGAAGCCCTCCGAGCCCTTTAGATTATCTTATAAAGTAAATTATTTCTCTGCATGATGAAATGAAGATATCTCCATTCAAACTAGGACTAGTATTAGTGATAGTGGGAATGGTTTGGACGGCATTTATTTTTGATGAAACTGAAAAAAAATATAATTCAATTATACTAAAAGAATCAAATTCTTTTGAAGTAAAATCAGAATTTTTTGGTATAGATATTGGATATTACAAATTATACATGCCTGAATTTGCAGGAGAGGAGATTTTTGTTCAGATATTAGATCCTAAAGATAATGTGATTGCAGAACAAAGGGTTCAGACAAAATTGTCAGTAGCATATTTTGATTTTAATGAAGATGGAGAATATACTCTAAAGATTACAAATATTGCAAAAAATTCAATTGATATACAAACAGAATTTGGAAATACAAATTCTCAAAAAATGCTTCCATCAGGAATAATGGTTCTTGTGGGTGCTTTAGTAATGATGATTATGTCATATATGAAAATAAAAAATTACAAAATAGAGCAACCAGAAGAAAATATCTCATAGATTTGAATACATTGAATTGTATGTCCAAAAAATAATACTAGATTAAAAATCAACCAAGTTGTGAAGAACAAAAATGCCACTATAGAGAATGGAAGAAATACTTTGAGTTTTGTGTGTTCTCTATTCTTTAATATCAAAACTGCTCCTAAGGATGCAAGTACTAGTCCTAATTCAAGTGGTTGATGAGACCATGAAATTAATCCATCAATTCCAAAAACATCATGAGATAATGAATCACCAAAACCTGAAACGATTTGAAGTATAGAACCTGCAATGACTAGTTTAATTCCAGTTTTTAAAGAACCATGAACTGATTTTCTAATTAATAGTATAATGCCCATAATTGCAGCACAGCTAGTCATTGAAACTCCAAAGTATACTACAATGTGTGATGGACTCCAGAAAAATTCAGGCTCTTTTTGAAGATGGGAAATTGCATCCCAAAATCCTGCTGAAACAATTACAATAGGTCCAATTACTGCTAAAATTGAAACTAGTGAAACAAGTGTGGTAGATTTTGCAATTGTTGAATTTGAAAGTCTTGCAATTAGTTTCATTTTGTTTCTACGGTATCATAGGGCTATTTGAAATATTGTAAGGATATCAATTAGAAAAATTCAACCTGTGGGTAATTTTATGAATTAACTATATTAGATGAAACATTGTAGAAAAAATATGAGTCCAGGAATAGGATTAATGAAAAGACGCCTAGAAAAAGAAAAGGATGCAATTGCACTAGCAATTTCAGGTATTGCCAAAAAATATGATGTGAAACCAGATGATATCAAGACACTAGAGACAAAGTATCATGATGATGCAGGTGATTGGTATGTTGCATTAGGATGGGGTGAGAAAAAGGCAATTGTAAAAATTGATTCAGTCTTAGGTACAATTACAGAAATTAAAGAAATTTAGATCATATATTCCAATTTTGGGAATTTTTGAAAATGTATGTTTACATTTTAACTTACATTTAGATAAATTCTATATGATCATAGAATAATTGTTGATACATACATCTGATGAAAACTCATCTGAGCAGTCAGAATTAATGATTTCACTAAATAATATAACTAGATGTCAGGAATGTCTGTCAAATGAGAATCTTTGTTGGTTTCATTCAGAATCAGTAAAAACAAGTCTAATCAATGATGTACAAAATCAGATTATTGGATTATTACTGTAAAGAAATTTAATTATCAAGTTTTTAGAG
>DAOWGL010000028.1 GCA_030637455.1 Candidatus Nitrosopumilus sp.
ATTTTGCAATGGTTTGTTTTGATAGTGAAAATGACAAATCAGAAACTTTTGATTCAAATGATTTTTGTTTTAAATTGACATTTGGAAGTAATTCTGGTGAGACATTACGAGGAAATTTTTCTGAAAATAATTTTTCTAAAATAGACAACCACGATGACTTGATCCTAATTAGTTCACAGTCTGGAGAACATAATCGTTATTCTCATAAACCACATGGTGTTTATGAATTTAGAATTCCTATTGAATTAATCGATAGATCAAATAATTATGGATTTTTTATGATGTTTCATGATGAACAAAATAAAACTTATTCCTGGCCTACTGATTTAGTAATCCCTTCAAATACAATTCCTCCTACAAATATGTGGGGAGATTTGATATCGCCTGATAATACTCTTCCAGAGTTTCATTGGATTTCTTTAATACTAATCATTACAATAATGTCTGTGATTTTTGCCTCTAGATTTGGTCACACTTCAATATTTTCTTCATATAAGTAAAAAATAGATTAAAAATTTAATATGACATATTTTGAAATGTGAATAAGATTGATATTAATGAAAAACAATTCAGAAAACCAAATTTCTATTATTATTCCAACTTATAATGAATCAACAAATATAGTAAAAATTTTGGAATCTATATTCCAATCTATACCAAAAAATATTTTTGCTGAAGCGATAATTGTTGATGATAATTCACCTGATGGTACGGGCAAAATTGTTGAAGATTATTTAAAAAATATGAAAAAAATGACTAACTATACTATAGAAATAATTCATAGAAAAGCAAAGTCTGGATTAGCATCTGCAATATTAAATGGTGTGCAGAAAGCAAAAAGTAATACTATAATTGTAATGGATTCAGATTTTTCACATCCTCCACAAATTATTCCAAAGATGATTGAAGCATTCAAACAATATCAGTGTGATTTAGTTGTAGCTTCTCGATACATTACGGGAGGAAATATTCAAGGTTGGACAACAAAGAGAAAATTAATGAGCAAAATTGCAACAATTATTGCAAAAAAAGGTTTGGGTGTTAAAATAAAAGATCCGATGTCTGGTTTCTTTGCTTTTAAAAAAAATATTATTAATGGATTAAACTTTGATGCATTAGGTTACAAACTTCTTTTAGAAATTCTTGTTAAAACAAAAGGAATCAACGTAAAAGAAATTCCATATACTTTTGAAAACAGAAAATTTGGTTCAAGTAAATTAGATAGTAAAATTATTATTGATTATTTTAAATCAGTGTGGAAATTATATAAAAATGGAAAAATAAAAACGCCAAATGAGAAACGTAATTCAGTTCATTTTCTTTCAAAAGCTGCAAGATTTTTTACAGTTGGAGCTTCTGGACTTGGTGTAAATTATATAATTTCAATGCTTTTTACATCTGGACTTACAGAATTATGGTACCTTCATGCAAATATCTTTGGAATAATTGCATCTATATCAACTAATTTTATTTTAAATAAAGTCTGGACATTTGAAGATAGAGACTTTTCACGAAGGAAAACCCTCTCTCAATATGGTAAATTCAGCTTGTTTAGTTCAGTAGGTGCATTAGTACAACTTGGAATGGTGTTTTGGTTAGTTGATTCTTACGATATTGCATATCCACTTGCTTTGATTTCTGCAATTGCAACTGCTGCATTTAGTAACTTTATCTTAAACAAAAAACTAACTTTTAAAGAAAAACTTTGGAGTTAACTAGATTTTAAAAAATTAAAATAAAAAGAATGAACGTTCGTCCTTTCCAATCTACTCAAAGGTAGAAGTAGAGGTTTGAGACGAAAGTCCAGTTGAGAATGGAACAGATGGGAATTTTTCACCTATCTGTTGTTCAGCTACCGCAGATGCTTCTTGTAGAATCTTTTCTGTTTCTTCACTTGAAGCATCAGACTCCATGTTAAATGAGTCTCCTGCAAGTGAATCCATCATAAGTCCATTAAGTGTCTGAGACATTGCATTCAATTCTGCGTCTGCTTCTGGCATGAATCTTCCTAGCGATGACTTCAATCCCTTCATTGTAGACATTGCTGGTCCAATTGCTACCATAGCATCACCAAGATCATGAATGGTTGTCAGTCTTA
>DAOWGL010000030.1 GCA_030637455.1 Candidatus Nitrosopumilus sp.
AAAAACTAGCACAAAAACTAGCACAAAAACTGTAAAAAAGCCTAGTTCAAAAACCACAAAAAAGGCAACCAAAAAATCTGCCTAGCCCTTCTTTGATACTTTAAAACAAGATTTATTCATCTATTTTTTAGAGAGTACAGTATGGTGAGAAAGAATCTAACTGCATCAATTGTTAAGAAATTCATTCCTGCCAGAAAATCAAAATCCCGAAAAGGTGACAATGGAATCGTTCTAGTTGTTGGCGGAAGTTACATTTACCATGGCGCTCCAATATTATCTTCACTTGCTGCATTGAAATGCGGTACTGATCTAGTTTACACATCTGTACCAAAAGTCAACGTTACTCCCACTCGTGCTGTTTCCCCAAATCTAATTGTAATCCCTCTAGTTGATCAAAAACTGACATTAGGTGCAGTAAACAAATTGATTGGTGCTTTACCTCGTAATTTACATTCAGCAACAATTGGAATGGGTCTAGCAATTCAAGAAAAAAATTCCTTGTTACATTTTGTAAAATCTTTACTTGATAGGGATGTTAGATTATCCCTTGATGCTAGTGCACTATTTCCTGATGTTTTGCCACTTTTAGCAAACAAAAATGTTGTAGTGACGCCTCATGCTGGAGAATTCAAAAGATTGTTTGGAGATGTTCCGCCAAACACAAAAAATGAACGAATCCATCTTGTAGAGTCTAAAGCAAAAGAATTTGGAATTACTGTTTTACTAAAAGGTGCAACAGATATTGTGTCAAATGGATCTATCACCTATCTTAATGAGAAAAAAACTCCTGCAATGACAGTTGGTGGAACTGGAGATGTTTTATCCGGATTAGTAGCAGGTTTACTATCAAATAATAGAAATTCATTAGAATCAGCAGCAGCTGCCACATTCATTAATGGATTGGCAGGCAAAGCTGCCCAGAAACGATTAGGATTACACATGACTTCAATGGATCTTTTAGATGAAATTCCAGCAGTAATGAAGCCTTTTGATAGAATTGTATGAGTAAAATGATTCCAACAAAGCATGTAGACGCTCACATGGGTGAACTTGTTTCAGATTTACAGATGCTTATTCGCCAACCCAGTGTTTCTGCAAAAAACGAAGGAATTGAAGAATGTGCAATTCTGGTTCAAAAATTATTAAAAAAATCTGGAGTTAAATCAGAAATTTTACGATTAAAGAAAGGCGTTGCACCCATTGTATATGGAGAAATAAAATCAAAACAAAATTCGAAAAAAACTCTAATGTTTTACAACCATTATGATGTCCAACCTGCAGAACCATTTGATTTGTGGGATGATCCCCCATTTAGCGGCACAAAAAAAGGAAACAAAATTTTTGGACGTGGTGCTACTGATGACAAGGGAGAATTAATTACTCGAATCAAAGCAGTTGAAGCATGTTTGAAAACAACAGGTGATGTGCCTTGTAATATTAAATTCGTAATTGAAGGTGAGGAAGAAACTGGCAGTGCTCACATTGAAGAATATCTAAGAAAATACAAAAAGAAATTTTCATGTGATGGGGTGATTTGGGAATTCGGATACGTTGATGCAAAGAACAGACCAATCATTGGACTTGGAATGAAAGGATTACTCTTTGTTGAATTATCTGTAAAAGAATCAATTCGAGATGCACATTCTAGCTTGGCAGTATTAATCAAAAACCCGGCGTGGCGATTGATTGAGGTTGTAAATACACTGAGAAACTCTGATGGTGAGGTTCTCATCAAAGACTGGTATAGTGAAGTATCCTCTTTCTCAAAAAATGATTTGAAAATTATCAAAAATGAACCATTTGATGAAAATGTATTCAAAAAAGAATTTGGAATAAAGTCATTTGTAGGTAACAAGAAAGGAATGGATGCAAAAAAGGCTCTAGTTGGAGGGGCAACTTGCAACATTGCAGGTTTTGTTTCAGGGTATGTTGGAGATGGTGCAAAAACTGTTCTTCCTGGCAGTGCTCTTGTGAAAATAGACTTTAGATTAATTCCTAAAATGGATCCTAAAAAACAAGTTTTACGATTAAAAAACCACTTAAAATCAAAAGGATTCTCAGATGTTGGCATCAGAGTTTACCATGGTGAGGCCGCGGCTAGAACTGATTCTTCTCATCCTTTTGTATCTCAAGTAAAAGATGCTGCAGACAAGTCATTTGGCAAATCTATTCTCAATGTTTCAAATGCCGGTACTGGTCCGATGTATCCCTTTGTTGAAATTCTAAATGCTCCTTGCATATCCATTGGAAGCACATACATGTTTTCACGAATTCATTCACCAAACGAATTTGCAAGAGTCGATTTGTTAAAGAAAACTACAAAGTGCATGTGTGAGATAATGATTAATTTTGGAAATTCCTAGTGGAGACATCTGGGTAATTTTTTGATAACTTGAGCAAGTGATATTCTACCTGGTCCTACTACCATAATTACAAGTGCTACTGCAAGTAAAATCAAATCCAATTCTACTCCTCCTTTTCCTGTAATGGCCGATGCTCCTTTGACCATGAAAATTGCACCGAGCATAATAATTGAAATTAATGATGCAGATAATCTACTTAGAACTCCAATAATTAGTAAAATTCCTGGAACTAGTTCTGCTAATGCAATTGGGATTTGCATTTCTGCTGGTAATCCCATGTTTGGTAAATTCTCTGCAAATCCTGGACTAAACTTTGAGATTCCATGAATGATAAAGATCACACCAATTGCAGATCTTAAACCCATGAACACTACATCATTTAGAATCTTTTCTCGAATTTCAGCAGAGGTCATAGGACTACCTTGAATTTTCAGTATAATTATTTTGCCCATAAATTACACGTTAAATGTAGAAAGCCCTTTATTATGCGGCAAAATTATTTGAAATATGTCAATGTATATGCCAGGAGCAACTGCTGTTGGAATTACTTTTGATGGTGGTATCGTTCTCGCAAGTGAGAAAAGGATCGCATTTGGAAACTTTTTGGTAAGTAAATCTACAAAGAAAACATTCCCTATCACTAACAAAGTTGGTGCAACTTGTGCTGGCCTTGTAGCAGACATGCAAATTCTATCTTTACAAATTTCCGCTTTAGCTAAAATAAGAAAAATGGAACTCAAAAGAGATGTCCCACCAAACACAGTAGCCAAAATGATGTCAAATATGATGTATGAGCGAAGATACTTCCCATTACTGACTCAGGTAATTGTTGGCGGTGTAGTCGACAAACCAATCATGTACACATTAGACCCATTAGGTTCAGTACTTCCTGATAATTATGCAGCCGTAGGAACTGGTGCAGAAATGGCATTAGGTGTATTGGATCCTCAGTTCAAACCAAACATGAGCCGAGATGATGCAGTAGATTTGGCAAAACGTGCAGTTCGTTCAGCAGCTCTTAGAGATTCTGCTAGTGGTGATGGATTAGATATTCTTGTAATCACTAAAGATGGCACTGAAGAGTTTACAGAAGATATTAAATAAAAAAATTCTTTTTAAAAATTAGTTTTAATCGTAAATGGTTTTTCCTGTTTCCCAGAATCTATCTGAGATATAGTGCATGTTGTTTATGATTTCGCCTTTTTCCATGGTTTCAAGTTCTGAACTGCTGACTAATGATTTCCCAACTGCTAAAAATTTGTGTTGAGATTCCTCAACAATGCACACTATCTGGTCTTTTTCAAACTCTGTGAATTTTTTAATTCCAGGTCTCATCAAATTTGCCCCCTTACACATGAATTTCACTGCACCCATGTCAACTGTAACTGTTGGAAACCTTTCTAACATTTTAATTTCAGATAAAAATGGTAGATAATCTTCATCAACTTTTAGAATTTTTAACCCATCCCCTGTTATGATTTGCGCATCATCTAAAATCTGATGTACTTTGACATTTTTTATTTTAGGAAATTCAATCCCCCATTTCTCTGAAACTATTTTTAATAGTGTACTAGTTTCACTTTTAGAAATTAAATTGGACTTCAATCTCTAGCAATCTCTTGTCTGATGTCTAACAAGTCTCTGAGAATTGAACTAGCTGTTTCCATGCCTCCAGCACCTTTACCGATAATTGTTTGAGTGCCTGAATGCTCAGATGTGAAAGCAATTGCGTTTAGTGTTCCATTTACACAGAGTGGGTCGTCATTTGGTACTTCTTTTGGTCCAACAACAAGTTTTTTGTTACAAGATGCAATTAATTTTATTGCACAATTATTCTTGGCAGCCTTTTTGATATCCTCGACTGTAACTTTTCTAATTCCTGTACAGTTAATGTCTGGAAGTGTTACCTTCATTCCCATAATCCAGTTAGCAAGAATGACTAGTTTTGCTGCAGCGTCTAATCCGTCTAAATCTAAAGACTCGTCAGCTTCGACATACCCTTTGTCTTTTGCATCTTTTAGTGCTTCTTCATAAGTTACACCTGTTCCCATATTTGTTAAAATGTAATTTGTAGTTCCATTAAGAATTCCTGCAAATGATGTAATTCTTTCACCACTCAGGCTATTTTTTGCATAATCTAGGATTGGTGTTCCGCCTCCCACTGTACCGCTAAATTTGAACATCACTTGGTTGTATATTGCAAGTTCTAGAAGTGATGGGAATGCCAAAGCTAATGGTCCTTTATTTACAGATATGACATGCATGCCTTTTTTCATGGCAGTAGTGATGTGGGTCATTCCAGGCTCTGCATCTTTGTAGTTACTTGCTGTAGTCTCAATGAGTACATCTGCCTCTACATTTTTTAGCATGTCGATTCCTGACATTAAATTTTTAGTATCTGCATAATTTTTTACAGTTCCAAACTTTTTCTTTGTCTCAATTAGTTTATTGAAATTTAATCCTGATTGATTTACTGCACTTCCTTTACTGTCAAAGACTCCGACAACTCTAGGTTTTAATCCATATTTTGCATATAGATCATCTGCTCTTGATTCAAATAATTTTACCAAACTTTGACCTACAACCCCAAAACCGCATAATATGATTCTCAAATCCTTTCTTTCCTTTTTGTTTCGTTTTTGTGGTTCATAATATTCTTCTTGATTTTATTATCCTTAATTGTGTTTTATTAATAATTTTTGAATATTCTTTCACAAATAGCACGCCTTTGTTAATCTATGACTATTGCGTATCTTCATCTTTTTCATGTTGTAATGAAATTGAATTAATACAATATCTTTGATTTGTAGGCTGAGGGCCATCATCAAATACGTGGCCTAAGTGTGCTCCACATTTGTTACAATTAACTTCAGTACGAACCATTCCATATGTCTTATCTGAAATATACTCTATCTTTTCTTCTGAAATTGGTTTCCAGAAACTTGGCCATCCTGATCCTGAATCAAACTTTGCATCTGATGAGAATAGTTCTTCACCACAGCATGTGCATTTGAATGCCCCTTCTAGTTTAGTATTGTTATATTTTCCAGTAAATGCTGGTTCTGTTCCGTGATTAATGCAAATTTCATACTGATCTGGAGTTAACTGTTCTTTCCATTCTTCAGGGTTTTTCACAATTTTTTCTGTCATGATATTTTTTGATTATTCTGATATTAGAATATTCTTCTATTTTTTTAATTTCTTTCGCTTTTCTTCTGTTCTTTTTTCAGATTCAAATCTTTCCAAATCATATTCTTTCATGTCTACATACTTCATAATTTTGCTGAGATTTGGATGAACTTTGTTAATTTGTTTGAACATTTGTTGTGCTACTCTTCTATAATCTACATGTCCTTGTGGAACTGTTCTTAATTCAATTAAATGACATGCTTCTCTTAGATTCATTTTCATAAAATATGGATAGTTATATCCAAAGTTTACAACATATTGTCCTTGTTCTGGTAGTTTAGTTCTAATTTTATCAAATGTTTCTTTAGTTTTGTTCATACAGTCTTTGAAATCTTTTTCAATCCCTAAAACTTTGATTTCATTTGGCATGTTGTATCCGTGGTCTGTTGTTAGTAACTGTCTTTCAAGTGTAAGTGCTCTATGTCTATGAAAATCCCTGAACATTCCAAAATTATTACATAAATCAAATGTGTAATAGATATTTTCAAAAGCCCTTGATGGTTTATGACGTCTGTTTGTACGAATCTTTGTAAATTCATTAATAATTTTAATTTTTTTACCTTTTGACATTTTTTTAACCTGTTGTAGAATGTCTTGGTATGATGTACTTGGTGATTGCTCATACATTATACTTGTAATTATTATGTCAATAGAATTTTTTTCTGATTCATAGTTTACAAGTTTAGTAATTGTTCCTTTTTTTGGATTTGATTTTATTTCTTTAGCGGTAATTGATTTTGATTTGTTTTTTACATCTTTTAGATATTTTTGAAATGCATTTCCATATTTGTCATCAGCACGTCTCACAAATGATTTGATTGTGGTGTCGAGCTCTTTTTTGATTTTTGAGGCTAAATCTCGCTCTTCTTTTAGTTCAGATGAGGCTAAAACAGTTAGAAGATATTCAAACGCTCTTCCGTTTCCAGTAATTCCAACATTAGTTAAAGTTGATGCTGGCAATAACCCTCTGAGAATGTCAAGAGCTTTGGCTTTAGTGGATCCTCTGTAAATCATGTTTGCAGATTTTATATCTGATTTATTTTTTAATTTGGAAAATAGTTTTTCTTTTCCATCTTTGGAATCTTTAAAACTGTATTTTTCAATTGGATATTTTTCTCTGACATAGTTTACCATTGGTTCTATGTTTTTTGAATAAACATCAAATGAAAAATTACAACTCTCTTCATACATGTCCGCAAAACGAGACTTCATAATTTCAGGATCTCTGAAAAATCTGTACTTTCCATTTTCTTTTTTGTTCCATGCGACATATCTTGATGATTTTTCTAAATATGACAATCCTATTCTTCTATCTTCAATTTTTTTTACTGCAATGTTTGATAATCCTTCAATTGCAATTTGTGCTTCACCTAACTCTGCAACAGAATCATCGCCGTACTCTAAGAGAACCCTGTTGTAAAATTCCTCCCCTCTAGTTTTATTTTGTAAAAATTCATCAAGAAAAATCCGTCTCATACTTTTGTCAGTTCTACTATACCTTGACATCAATGCACCACGATCAACTTGTCGTGGAGTAATTATTGCAAAGACATTGCCTTCGGTATTTGAAAAGTGATCTGATAGAGTTTTTTTTTCTTTAATTGAGAATTCAGACAATACGGATATGCTGTTTCACAATTATTAATAGTCTATTTCTTTTTTCCAATTTGAATTAGATCGGGTCCTTTGTCTTTATCTTTGTCTTGACCTTTTGCTTGCCATCTCAATAACACTTGCTTGAATCCTTCTGCATCTGCTTCATTTTCAGTGTACAGAAGTGTTGTAACCCAAAATCCCTTTTTGGCTGTTTTTCCTCCAATTGAATTCATCCAGAAATCGTTTGGCAAAGTTTCCATTGCTTTGTTGTTTGGATCTTTTGTGGCTTCAGTCCATCGACTAGCGACAAAATTCAAAATCTGTTCAAGTTCTTCTTTTTGAATCATGAGCCTACTATTTTGTCTCTAAATTTTAAAATTGCTAAATCTCAGGCGATGTTGATTTAGTGAATTTAATCTTACTAAAACTAAAAATATTTCTTACACTTTGTCGGTTATACAAATCTCTAAAGTATCACACATGACAAACGACGATATTGAAATTATCGGTAAAAATGTCAAAGACATGTACGGAACATTCATGGGTAAAGTCGTAGGAACAATAACTGACTTTGACGGAAGTATTCAATCCGTCGGAATTGACTGCGGTTCACAAGGATTACAGCAAATCCAATATGAACAACTAGTCGTTCAAGGTGAAGTTGTTATATTTATTCCAAAATGGAGACTCGACTCACAAAGACTCATTCGTGAAAAACAATTAACTCTACGTCGATTGAAAGCATTGATTGACATAGTTTCTGAAAATGATGACATGAAAACAGATGCAGAAATCATTCATGAAAAATACAAGTCAAAACTTGTATCATTAGATGAAACAGAACATGAAATCAAAGCAATACTTGAAGCAAGATTGACCGAGTTAGATGTTCAAATGAAGTCTGCAAAAATGTTATCGTTTGATGCAAAAGTACAATTTAAGAGCAATGAAATCTCTGATGCAACATTTGAGACCGTGAAATCATGCACAACTGAGGTAATTGAGCATGTAACTCACGAAACAGCAGAAATCGCAAATGTAAAGAGTAGAATTGCAGATCTTGAATTGGAAGTGCAAGAGATAACAGCACCACCAACACCAGACATCCAAGAATCAGCCGTAACATATCTGGAGACATCTGAACAAGAACAACAAGTAGTTCAGACTATACTTCCAGAAGTACCAGTCGAATCAACAACAATACCTTCAGAACCTATTGAGGCACCAAGTACCCCTATACCAGAACCTCCAACTGAATCTGAGGTAACATTTGCATTTCCAGAACCACCCAAACAGGTGACAGCAGATACTTCAAAAGACGACAATGATAACGATTGGCTTGCTAGAATGGAAGCACAATAATTTTTTTAAATTATTTTTTTAACACTTAGAAAGATACAACTTGCCAAATATCGTTTGAGTTTCTATCTTTACAACTACTCAATTATGATTTAGCTAAGT
>DAOWGL010000168.1 GCA_030637455.1 Candidatus Nitrosopumilus sp.
AAAATTTCTTTACAATTGCTACGCGAGTTGTATGGAATTTGTTAGATTGATTTCCATCCACATCAAAGGTCTCTTTTGTGGTAATTTTGACACCTTTGGTTACCTCTTCACCTTGAGTATAATCTGAATCCTCAATGTGAGTGATGGTAAATGCCTGTTCGCCTAATTTTGCTAAAGATACCGAATCACCAATCGTGACATAATCTGTTAATGCTGCTATTTTTCTTCACCTCCCAATGAGAATTGTTTGGATAAATTAGTGATAAAGGGAATTATGCGTTATTTGTTGACTCGGATGGCTAGTTTGATCGATAAAAAATTGTCCATTTGATCTAAAACATATTCTGCATAATCTTTAAAAACCACCGCACCTCTTGATTTTCGAGATTCATGGCTGAAAAAAAAGTTGCAAAGAAAACGGTGAAAAAAACACCGGCAAAAAAAACTAAAAGTAAAGCCAAAACAACCACGGCAAAAGGTACCAAATCAAAAACAAAATCAAAAAAATATGATGAACCATCAGGTGATGGAGGTATTGTCATAGTTGATGATGATATTGTAATTGATAAAGAAAAAATCAATGAAGAAAGACGTGCCTATCTTGAAGAGGCTCGCTCACAAGAAGCATCTGACTAGGAATCTTTATCAGATCCGGTGACCTACACTATACATGCGTGCTCTTTGTTTGATTACTGTTAAACCTGGAAAGGTAGATTCTGTTGTAGAGATTTTAAAGAAAAAACGTAAAATTGTAAAACAGATTATGGTGGTTGCCGGAAGGGCCGATATCAGTGTTCTATTGCAAGGTAATTTTGATGAAATTAACAACATGGTAATTGATTTTAAAAAAATCAAAGATATTGTTACGACTGAAACTCTAATTGAAGTGGAGGTAAACATGGGATGGTAAGGGCTATAATTTTGGTAAAATCTCCCAAAAAATTAATTGCCGCAAGATTAAAAAAAATTCCCTCTGTTGCTGATTCATTTCCAACTAGCGGTCAATTTGATGCCGTTGCCATAATTGATGTCCAAGAACTAGTTCAGATAAAGGAGGTTGCAAATCAAATTCAGAAAATAAACGGGGTAGATAGAACTGAAACTATGGTTGAAGTGCAATGACGCAATTGATTTAAAGAACTTTATCGTATTATCTATGTGAATATCAAAAAAGTAGGCAATGTAATATTAGCCGTAAAGGACATTGATAAATCCCTACAATTTTACCATGAAATCATAGGGCTCCCTATCAAAAGTCAAAGAAGATCATGGGTTGATTTGGGTACTAGTGGTGCATTATTGAGTTTACATCCAGCATCAATAACTGCACAACATATTGGTAGTTCTATAGAAAATGGAATTACTATTGGTTTTCTTGTTGGCGATGTTAAATCCGCTGTTGAGGAATTGAGGTCAAAAGGCGTCACAATTCATCGTGATGTTGTTGAAAAAGATGCAGGACTAAATGCAGTAATTTTAGATCCTGATGACTATCTGATTTCCTTATTCGAACCTATCTTTGAGGACAAAGATCAACAATCAGGTGGATACCATGGATTTACACCAGCTTAGATTGTCTTTTTAATTGAAGCAATAATATTTTCCAAGTCTTTTTCTTTTTTATTTATTGAAACATAGTATGTTACATTATTTTTTTGTAAAATAACGATTGTTATTTTTTGATGTTCTAAAACAACATGTTCCAACTTTCCAATTGCTCCAACTGTATCCCTTCTTAATGAAATTAAAGTAGATATTACAAATAATTCATTTTTGAAATCTTCTGATTGTAAAAGGGGTTTTAGATTTGGTTTGATCATTCCAGTTAACGTTCTACCATAAGCATTTACAATTCCGGCATATCGTATATTATCAGATATTCCTAAAATTTTTTGACATTGTTTTCTATATTTGATTACTGTATCTTTCCATTTATCTGCGGGAGTTTTTACCATGATCAAACTATTTTTTTGAAATTAATAAGGATGTTGTTTAATTGCAATTTTTAGAACTAGTGGGGATTATTTTGAATTATTCTCTTTATCTATTTTTTTCTTTAATTCCTAGTTCTCT
>DAOWGL010000086.1 GCA_030637455.1 Candidatus Nitrosopumilus sp.
ACACATACTAAACCTGCATTTGATATACATGCATCATAAATTAATCTGTGATATGAAGTAATTATTTTGTAATAATTATTAGAAATTTAACTGATAGAATCTCACTGATTAAATTCTGTTAATCCACACTTACCACACGTGTGTCTATCTTTATGCTGTGCCATGAAAGTTCCTTTACCACATCTAGAACAAACTTTTTTAGTTCTTGATGTTTTATCTCCATCCACTTTGTAGTAAGATGCAATACTTGGACTAGATCCTTTCTTACCTTTTTTCTCTACAGGCATTATTCAGATTTCTCCTCTTTTTTTGCTTCTTCAGCTGGTGCATCTGCTTTTGCTTCTTCAGCTGGTGCATCTGCTTTTGCTTCTTCAGCTGGTGCATCTGCTTTTGCTTCTTCAGCTGGTGCATCTGCTACTTCGGCTTCCTTTGCAGCTGCTTCAACTTCTGCAATTTTTGCTTTACTTTTTTCTAATCTTGAAAATATTGTCGGGTTGATGTGTTTTTTAGCTAATCCTTCATCATCATAAACATAGAATGTTCCTGTTACGAGAGATTTACCGACTTGAGTTTTTAATCTCATTGGGATGACAACTTTACCATCTAGTTTGAATTCTTTTGAAATCATATCCACAGCTTCTAGACTTTTGAGTTTGCCTCCCAAGCCTGCAAAATTACATGTTAACTCTCTTCTAGATAAGAAGGGGTTGGTGACGTCTGTAATTGTCTCAATAATGGACATGTATCAAAAATCTCTGGATATTTCATATAAACCTTGATTGAAATTAGAGAAGAAATTTAAGAAATTCCCTCAGAGATATATCGTGGAACGTTATTTACTGCATTTTAAAAATGAGAAATATTTGCCTGAGAATTGTAGAGAACTAGCATACAAGGCTCGAGATCTTGCATCTGACATGAACGTTTCAGTTAGACTTGCCCGGGTTGCTTCTAAATTTATTGAATTTGATGTTGCTTCAGAAAAAGAAGATCTAGAACCTCTTGTGGAAATATTGTCACCAATTGGAGAAATTGATAATGTACGACATGTTGTTGAAGAACACATAGAGAAAGACAAAGGAATCCAAGATGGAATATTTTACTATAACAATGAACGATTCTGGGAATGCCATGAAGCATTTGAAGGTGTTTGGAATCAATGCTATGGGCGAGAAAAAGAACTTGTTCAGGGGATTATTCTAGTTGCAGTTGCTTTTGCACATGAACAAGAAAACGAAGAAAGTATAGGTATTGGGATGTTGGGAAGAGCCTTGGAAAAACTAGGTACTTCCCCCTCGATGTATTATTCAATAGATGTTGATAGAATTAGAAAAAAAGCCGTTGAAATGCAGCAAGTAAAGAAACTAACTAGATTTGAGATTTAATTAATTCTAAAGCTTTTGAAACAACTTCGGCTCCTTGAAGCAAACCTATGTTTCCTTTTTTGGCCTGTTCTTCTGTCATTCTAGTTGTTCCATCGTTTTTGATGAAATCTCCTGAAACTAGAACTGGAACTGGATCATCACTATGCCCTTTGTTAATACATGGAGTTGAGTGATCTGCAGAGATTATTATTGCAACTTTACTAGAGTCAATATTCTCTACAAGTGTTTTAAAGAACCTTTGATCAATCTCTTCGATATTTTTCATTTTTCCAATTGCGTCTCCGTCGTGACCAAATTCATCTGGTCCTTTAAGGTGTACATAAATTGAATTTTGAGTTTCCATTGCCTTTGCAGCAACTCTTGCTTTTTCTTCATAATCTGTCAATCCTCCAGCTTCAAATGCTTTCATTTTCAGAACTTCTGAAATTCCAAGTTCTACTGGCATATCGACTATACATGAAAAATTCATTCCATATTTTTCATTAATTGGAATAACGTCGGGATATTTGTTTCCTGCATCTCTTAACAAAATACAGCTAAGTTGTTTCTTATCTTCGTCTTGTCTTTTTTTGTTAATTTGACTATTCTTCATAATTTCAATTGATTTTTCTGAAAATTCATTTACTAAATTTGCAGTAAATTTTGAATCTTCAGTATCTTCTAATGGTAAACATTTTTCAATTTTCATAAAGTCTCCTACAGCTTTTGCAACCCCCATGCCTCCGATATTACTATAGGCTGGATCTGTGTTAGTGATTCTTGAAGATAATTTTTGAGATTCTTTTCTAATTCTTACTGTTACTCTATGTCCTATTGTTGGGGCTACTACTACTGAAATATCTGGGGATGATAATTTGATTTTTTCTTCAATTTCTTTTGCAACTCCATCTGCATCTTCTTTTTCAATTTGTCTTCCTGCTCTTCTATCGATAATTATCTCTTCATCATCTAATGTAGAATAATTTCCTCTAAGAGCCAAGTCACCATCTTTAAAATCGATACCTACACCTATTGCCTCAATTACTCCTCTACCTGCATAATCTGCGTGTTTGAATTTGTATCCTAACATATTGAAAACTGCAATATCTGATTCTGGGGCAATTCCTTTTCCAACTGAAATAACTTCTCCAATAGTACCATTACTGGCAATTTTGTCTAATGTTGGAGTATTTGCAGCCTGCAATGGTGTTTTTCCATCTAAATCCGGATGTGGAAGATCCCCCACTCCATCTAAAAGTACATAGATCATATGAACATCAGAATTATCCAAAATAGTCTCTGTTCATTCAAAACCCGATGCTCTGTTTTAAATCTTGCAACAAAATTTGCGATCAAAACAAAACAACTGTTCATGAAATTTTTAGCAAAACTTTTTCATCAAACTTTTTTGATGAAAATAATATTTCCTTAATTTTTTAAAATAAAATTGAAAAATTATTTTTAAAATTGATTTGAATGGATCTTAGTAAACGTTTTAACATACATTTTACCTCAATTAACCATTATGGGGGATATGCGCAAAGATTATGTTTCTGAGCGTTTTATGATTGTCGCAAAAAAAGACGACAAAGTTATTGATCCTAAAAAATCTCCATTTGCTCCTGGTAACGAATCTATGACAAATCCTTCTGTTTTGTCTCTTGTTGCAAAAGATGGAATGTTACAACGTCTTCAAGATAATGATGATGATTATGTTAAAAATTGGGCTATACGAGTTTTTGAAAGTAAAAACCCTATTACCTCAATTGAAACTGAAAATTCTTACAGTGACAAACCGTTCTACAGTGAACCTGCATATGGATATCACTACATTGTTGTTGCATCTCCAAATGAAAAAGATTCATTTGCAACAATAGATCCTGATCAATGGTCAAATGTACTAGTTGTTGTTCAAGATAGATTACGTTGGCTCTATACGCAAAAAGGTGTAACTTATGTTTCAATTTACGGTGATTATGGTGAATTAGCAGGTAATACAAACCCGCATCCTTTCCTTAACCTTCTAACCTTCTCAACTATTCCTCCTGTGATTGAGAGTGAAGCAGAAGCATCTCATAAAATTTTGAATGAGAAAGGTGTTTGCCCAATGTGTCAGACCCTAAATGAAGAAATTGGTGGTCCAAGACAGGTTCTTCAAACTGAAGGATTTATTGCATATTGCCCATGGGCTCCATCATATCCCTATGAATTCTGGATTTCTCCAAAAAAACACACTACTAGTTTCTCTAAAATAACTCAAAAAGAAATCAATGATTTATCATTAATTTTAAGAGCTACTCTTGGAGGATTGACAAAAACTGTAAAGAATGTATCATACAATTTGGTTTTCCATCTTTCTCCTGAAAAGAAAAATAGCCGACAAATTCATTGGCATATTGAAATTTATCCTATTACAAAATCTTGGTCTGGATTAGAACGTGGATATGGGATTTTCTTAAATGATATATCTCCTGAACAAGCAGCAGAAAAACTTGGAGCAGCTTGCAGGAAAGAATTAGCCAACTTAGTTGGTATTGTATGATTTTCTGAATGGTTTATTTATCAACTAGAATCTGTTAAAATTATGGCAATAGAAAAATGGCTTGCAGTAACTAGTCTTGGTTTGTTTGCAATGTTTGCTGGAGAAATGATTTCTGTTTATTATTTTATGACTGATGTTCCTGAAGCTATAGAGTTTTCAATTAGATTTGATGCTGATCCAAAAATATTTCAATTCATTTCAATTGGTGCTGCACCAGCTGGAATACTAGCTGCAGTTCCCTATATTATGACAAGACAATATGGTTCTAAACCTATAGGTGGATTGATTATTGCAGGTGGGATAATTATGTTAATAGGAATGTTTGTCGCTCATTCTCTAATTGATAAAATGGATGATGTCTATATTACAGATGTTGTAAGGTATACTCCTACACTGTTTATGATAATGTCGATTCCTGTAGTTGCTGTTGGTGCATATCTGGCAAAAGAAAAAAAGAGACGCCCCAAAAAAGAATTTTACTAAATATTATCTAATCTTAATTCATTAGCTACTTGTTTAAAACCTAGTTTTTCATAAAACGGTTTTACATCGTCTGTACAATCTAAAATTGTTTTGTAACAGCCACGGTTTTTTGATATATCTATAAGATAATGCATTATCTTCTCACCGATTTTTTGACCTTGATTTTCTTTATTCACTACAACATCCTCAATATGTCCAACCAAGCCTCCATCATGAATAAATTTAGATTCTATGAGCAGTGTGGTGGACCCTACAATTTTCCCATCTAATTCTGCAACTGCTATGATGTGATCTGGATTGGCATTAATTTTCTCAAAAATCTCTTTTGCTTTAGATTTTTCAATATTACTTGCTTGTTTTAATGAGTCAAGTGATTTTAGGAAACCATTCCAAAGGTCTGCTTCTTTTATTTCTCTGATGATTACCTCCCTCATTTCTTTCCTCGTTTTTGAGCATATTCTTTAGATGCTTTTTCATACGATGCTCTGTTTCCTATATCGGTAAATCCTTTTTTTGTAATGAAACTGCTTACTAATTTTTTATTAATCATGGCCTTTTTAATCACGTCATCCATTCCATATGGTTTATTCTTTGGAATTAGGCTGAACACCTTTGGTTCCATTACATAGCAACCCATGTTTACATTTGCCTTTATCTCTGGTTTTTCTTTCCAACTCAACACTTTACCTGTTTTTGACACATCGATTACCCCGTATTCTAAATTGGTTTTGTATTCGTTTAAACTCATAGTGACAAATGCTCTTTTTGCTTTGTGTTGCTTTATCATATCTCTTAGACTAAAATCAAATATTGAATCCCCATACATGCAAACAAAAGTATCGTCAATGAATTCTTCTGCAGTTTTTAGTTGACCTGCAGTAGCAAGTGGTTTATTTGAAATTGCATATTCTATGTTTACTCCAAAATTTTCTCCATCTCCAAAATAATCCTCAATTGTTTTTCGAAGATGACTTACACACAAAACAATTGATTTCACCCCATTTTTTTTATTCCAATCTATGAGGTGCTCTAAAATTGGTTTTTTACCTAACGGCAACATTGGTTTTGGAGTTTTCTTTGTCAATGGAAGTAATCTAGTACCTAGTCCTCCTGCTAAAATTACTGTCTTCATAAATGTTATTTGAGATGTGACTATTTATGTTCGAGGATGTTTTTAGACTAGAATTTTATCCTGTAATTTTTAATACTTTTTTTATTGTATTTTTTGGAGTTTCTCCAAAAATAATAATCATTGGTTCTTTACCAAAACCCCCTTTGTGAAAAATTACATCTGGTGGAGTTTTAAATTTTTTAATTGCATTTTTAATTCCCCATGCAACTGTTGAACCTTGATTTTTTACATCATTTGGTTCTAGTGTTCTATCATAACTAGATATTGTAAACTTTGATTTTTTAATTTTAGAAATTGTTGAATTTTGATATTTTAAATTTATTGCAGAATAAATTTCTGGGAATTTTTTATTTACAACAAGTAATGCTGTAGCAACATGTTTTGATCCTCCATACGTTAGATTGCCTGCAACTATGACTTCGTTCCCTGCTTTAACAATTCTTCCTGATAACCCTAAGATGTCTTTTGTGGATTTGGGTTTTGGTTTTGAATATACGAAATTTGTTTGACATTCGGGAATGTTTTTGTATATATTTTTGATTTTTACAAATTCGTTAATTGACTGGGATAACTCTGAATTTATCATGTCTTTTTTCTGACTGTTTGTTATCTTGATTCCATTTCCAACTTTTATTGAATTTTTAATTGAATTTTGAGCAAATTCTTTTGCAAATTTTACTGATTCGCGAATTGTTTTCTTGTTTGAAATTGCAAATATCATTGCTGCTGAATAATTACACCCACTTCCATGGTTTGTACTAGTAATTTTGTCTCCTGAAATCTGGTATTTTGTACTTTTTTCTAGAACAAAATCTGCTATCTTGTTATTTTTCCCTTCAATCCCTGTAATCACTACATTTTGTGCTCCCATTTTTTGTATTTTTTTTGCAATTTTTTCTATTGTGGTTTCTGAATTTATTTTTAATTTTGATAATATTTCAGCCTCAAATTTGTTTGGAGTGATAACTGTTGCAAGTGGAATTATGTATTTTTGAAAATCTTTAATTGCCTTTTTTTCTATCAGTGCTCCACCTGTTGTTGATTTGATAACTGGATCTACGACAATTGGGATTTTTAATTTTTTTAATTGTTGATATAGTGTTTTAATTATTTCAGAATTAAATACCATTCCAATTTTTATTCCGTCAATTTTAAAATCAGTCAATACTGATTCAAGTTGATTTTTCAGTATTCTTTTTGATACTGCTTCAATCATTCCAAAACTTGAAGTATTTTGACCTGTAATTGCGGTGATAACTGTTAATCCATATGCCCCAAATTCTGAAAATGACTTTACATCACTTTGAATTCCAGCACCTGATGATGGATCAGAACCTCCGATTGAAAGTAGATTCATTGTATTTTCTTATTTCATAACACTAATCTGTATTTCCATTTTAGGTGTGTTTCTTCAATATCTATTTTATACTTGAACCATTATCTTTTTTTTGATGACAAAAATTCCCATGGCAGACAATACTACTCCTGATACTTTAGAATGTACAACTTGTTTGTTACCGATGCAATATCAAACAATTAAGGATGATAAATTTCTCTGGCAATGTTTCAAATGTGGAAAGCAGTATCTTATTTCAAAAAATATGGATGACACCATGGAAGAGAGTTGGAGTCCACCACGATAATGGATGTCTCTGAATTAGATTCTTTAAAGTCTGAAAACCTAAAACTAAGAAATTATATTTCACTAGTTAATGCTGAAATTGAATTATCTCAGCGTCTCTATGAAATAAAACAAAATTTTGCAAATTCTCCTGATTCTGAGCGTATCACTGTGCCTATTTTAGATAGAATTTCTAAAATAAAGTCAGAAAAAGATGTTTTAGAAAATGAATTAAAACTAATGAAATAGTTATGCTGATGTTTGAGTTACACAATCAAAAGAACAGAATTCATCTTTCATACTGTAAAATTCTCTACCACAATGTCTGCATTCTCTAATTGCTCTCATATGATCTAATGGCATTTATACCATAAAAGACCGATCATCTTTCCTAATATAGTGCCAAAGATTTTTCATGCGATCATAACTTTTTATGATTTTCACGATTGTTTAAATCAGGTAAAACATAGAATACGTTATGGCGACTCAAATGACTTCCGCAAGACGTGGAGTGGCAACTGATGAGATGAAACAAGTTGCAAAAGATGAGGATGTTTCACTTGAATGGCTAATCCCTAAAATTGCAAAGGGCTCAATAATTATTCCAAGCAATAACGTAAGACCACAAAAAATTCACAATGTTGGAATTGGTAAAGGTCTAAAAACTAAAGTTAATGTCAACATTGGAACTTCTACATTAAATGTAAACATTGAGGAAGAAGTAGAAAAAGCTAAAGTTGCAATAAAATATCATGCAGATACTATCATGGACCTCAGTGATGGTGGCGATGTTAAAAAAATACGTCAAACATTAATGGACGCTGCACCAATTACTTTTGGAACTGTTCCAATTTACGAGGCTTACAACTATGGAGTTGAAGTCCACAAGAATCCTTTGAATTTAACTGAAGATGATTACATCAAAGCATTTGAAAATAATGCAAAAGATGGGGTTGACTATACAACAGTTCACTGTGGAATCACAAAAGATATTGCTAAAAGAATTCTCAAAGTGCAACGATATGGTGGTGTTGTAAGTAAAGGTGGTACAATCACTGCTGCTTGGATGTTAAAACATGATAAAGAAAATCCATACATTACTCATTATGATTACATGATGGAAATTGCCAAAAAATATGATGTCACATTTAGCCTTGGAGATGCATTAAGCCCGGGGTCCGTTTTCGGAACACCTTAGGGAATGCAAGTTCAATAGATGATCAACATATCTAGATTAACAAAGCGTGCACATGAACATGATATCCAAGTAATGGTAGAAGGTCCGGGCCACGTCCCATTAAATGAAGTTGCTGCAAATGTACGGTTGGCAAAATCTCTCATTGGAGATGTTCCATATTATGTTCTAGGTCCATTGGTTACAGATATTGCATCTGGACATGATCATATTGCCAGTGCAATTGGTGCTGCAGTCTCTGCCAGTGAAGGTGTGGATCTTTTATGTTATCTTACGCCTTCTGAACATTTAGCATTACCAAATGCAGATGAAGTAAAGGCTGGGTTAATTGCATATAGAATTGCAGCTCATGCAGGAGATCTTGTAAAAATTCGTGATAAAGTGATCAAATGGGATATGGAAATGACTGAAGCCAGACGTACATTAGATTGGGAGAAACAACTAGCACTATCTATTGATCCTGAAG
This sequence comes from Candidatus Nitrosopumilus sp., assembly GCA_030637455.1. GTDB lineage: Archaea > Thermoproteota > Nitrososphaeria > Nitrososphaerales > Nitrosopumilaceae > Nitrosopumilus. Next base: position 8,804 of record DAOWGL010000086.1, read on the forward strand.
CGGCTGCAAAAATTCATAGTCGAACGGGACAACATCCTGGCAATAACGTGCCTTGTACTATGTGTGGCGGTGCTTGTGTTTACATGATGTTGCCACAACAGAAAAAATATGATAAAGAAAATAAAAATTTACAACAAGTTAAATAATACTTTTTGAAGACTAGGTACTGTTTCATAATTTTCTAATTCTTTTATGTTAATCCATTTAAAATCTGAATTCTCCCAGTTTAGTTTGATTGTGGGTTTGCTTGATTCAAACAAAAATGGAAATATCTCCCATTCATGATTTTTGTACTGTGGTGAGTGAATTTTCATTTCTTCACTTGCTTTGATTAATGTAATTTTGTCTTCTGTAATTCCTGCCTCTTCAAAAATTTCAATTTTTGCTCTAGAAAGAGGTTCTTCGTCGTTTTCAATCATTCCACTAATCCCTGCCCATAATCCTTTCATGGATTTCACTTTATCACTGCGCTTAAGAATTAGTAATTTTTCCTTATCTCTAATGAATGATGTAACGATCTTTGTAGAACGCATGTCGACTATTTTTCGACTGCTTTTACCATTTTTGTCATTCTTTTGTAGGATTCAGCAACATCCGTATGTTTTGCAAGTCTCTCTTGACATTCTTTGATGTAATTTATCACTTCTTCTGTTTTTGATTCTTGAACAGCTGTTAGTAGTCTGCCGATATCTTTCCAAAGCTCTTCTGCTACTCTTCTAATCTCTGGGTTTGCAATGATGGTCTCAATTAGTTCTGGAGATTCTGTCATGATACTTTCTGCCAATGTTTTTTGAACTCTGAAAGTTGTACCTGACATTTTTTCTGTGAGATTCATCTTTTCATCTTTTGAAATGATGTTTGCAAAAACTAAATTCATTAAATGTGTTAATCCTAAAATTACTGCTATCTTTTTGTCATGTTCTGCTGCATCTATTGTAACAAAGTTAGCTCCTTCAAACAATGCTTTTGTAACAGTTAATTCTTTTTTGGCATCTTTGATTGGAACTGAAATAATATTTTGACCTTTGATTGTTTTTGTCCCTGGACCAAACATTGGGTGAATACAAATAGGGTTAATTTTTGCTGGCATTTTTGATAATGATGATACTACTTTGGATTTTTCTGATGATATTTCAATAAGATATGTATCTCGTTTCATCTCTTTGGCAATTAGTCTGATAATTTCCGGTGTTCTTCTTGTAGGTGTACACAGAACAACATAATCTGCTTTTAAAATTCCGCCTACTAGGGATTCTGATATTTTAATGTCTTTACCAGATACTTTATTTTCAGAGTCATATCCTGTTACTTCAAATCCTTGACTTGAAAAATATTTTGCAAACCATTGTCCCATTTGACCGCCTGCACCAATTATTGTAATTTTTTTCATTGGTTACCACTCATGATGTTACTTAGTATGCTCATTCCTTCCATTAATGTCTCTTCGTCTTGACATGCAGATAATCTGATAAAGTTCTTGTAATCTCCAAATCCTTCTCCTGGGGCTACTGCTAATCCTTTCTCTAGAGTGCTATTGGCAAATTCAACTCCGTCAAATCCTTCTTGATTAACTCTTGCAAAAAGATACATTGCACCATCAGGGGCGATGAAATCTAATCCAATTTCACTTGCTTTCTGTGCCAACACATCTAGTCGGGTTTGCACTGTATTAGTATTATTGGATGTGTCTGCTTCAAGAGCTTTCATAGCAACATATTGGATTGGTTCTGAGACATTTGTAAGACATAATGCCTCAAGTTTTGCCATTTTTTCAATTATTTTTGAATCTGCAATGCCGTATCCTACTCTAAATCCTGTCATTGCGTGTGATTTTGAAAATGATTGAGTGACGATACTTTTATCATAATTATAACTTAGAATGCTTTTCCAATTGGTCTTTGCATATTGTGAATAAATTTCATCACTGAGTACGTAGAGATTATTTTCTTTTGCAATTTCAATAATGTCATCTTGTAATTTTTCATTTAGAATTTTTCCTGTAGGGTTATTTGGATAGTTTAGAACGATCATCTTTGTATTTGAATTAATTGTATTTTTGATCTGTTCTAAAGATGGTTCCCACTTTTCTTCAAAAGTTGTATTGATGGTTCTAACTTTAATTCCAGAATTCAATGCGCAATCCTTGTAGGCCGGCCATGCAGGCTCAATTACTATCATTTCATCTCCTGGATTCAATAGAGTTGTAATTGCTGTGAAAATTGAAAATCTTGCACCTGGACTTACAATGATGTTATCGTGTTGAATATTTACATTGAATTTTTTTGATACATGTTTTGCAAGTGCTTCTCTAAATACTGGCATTCCTTTTGCTTGACCGTATTTTAGAAATCCTTTGTCAAACACTTCTCCTAATGCCTCTTTGACAATTTTTGGTGGTAAAAAGTCGGGTTCTCCTACTTCCATGTGGATAATTTTTTTCCCTTGTGCTTCAAGTGATTTTGCTTTTAAGAAAATTGAAAGATGTGTTTGTTTATTTGTAGACTGAACTTTGACTGATTCGTTTAAAAGAAAATTCAGAAACTTTGTGGCCATTGTTTCATCTAATCCAATACTGTTACATAGTGAAATTACTTTTCCACGTAAACTATCTTCTCTTGCTTCATCTGTTACTCCTTTTCCAATATTTTTTTTAACTACTCCAATTTCTTTTGCAATGTCTGTTCTAGTCTTCAGTAACTCTATCATTTTTAGAGTAACCTCATCCATTTTGTTTCGAAGATCGTTGATATCTGACATTTTCTTAGAGAACTGGTTTGATTGCTCCTGATAGGAGGGCATGATCTGCTATTGTTAATGCTACAAGTGAATCGACTACTGGTGGGGCTCTAGGTACAACGCATGGGTCATGTCTTCCTTTGACTTGAAGAATGGTTTCTTTTTTTGTTTTAATGTCTACAGTTTTTTGTTTTTGAGCAATAGATGATGCTGGCTTGAAAGCAATTCTCATGGTAATTGGCATTCCGTTTGAAATTCCTCCTAGAATTCCACCAGATCTATTTGTTTCCGTAACGATTTTACCTCTCTTTACCGTATACAAGTCATTATTTTCAGAGCCATAAAGTTCTGAGCCTTGAAATCCTGAACCAAACTCAATTCCTTTTACTGATGGAATAGAGAAAATTGCTTTGCTTAAATCTGATTCTAATGAGCTAAAAATTGGCTCCCCTAATCCTACTGGAAGGTTTGTTGTAACTGATTCAATTATTCCCCCCAGTGAGTCTCCTTTTTTTCTTGCATCTAGAATATTTTCTCTCATTATTTTTGCTGTTTTAGTTTCAGGACATCTTACTTCATTTTTATAAATTGAACTAATCATTTTATCATTGAATTCTCTTTCCATCTTTATTTTCCCAATCTGTGATGTGAATGAATTTGTTTCAACACCTAATGACACTTTGAGCAATTTTCTTGCAATGGCGCCTCCCATAACATGAGTTGCTGTTAGTCTTCCAGAAAATCTTCCTCCTCCTCTGTGATCATTGTAGTGATTATATTTTGTCATGGCTGGATAATCTGAATGACCTGGTCTTAGCTTTGTTTTCAAATTTTCATAATCGTTTGATTTTTGATCACTGTTCCAAATTACCATTGTAATTGGTGCACCTGTTGTGTGACCTCTGAATACTCCTGAAATTATTTCAACAACATCTCCTTCTTTTCTTTGAGTTGAAATTAGATTTTGACCTGGCTTTCTAAGATCTAACATTTTTTGAATATCTTTTTCATCAAGCTCTAATCCTGCAGGGCAACCATCTAAAACTGCCCCAATTGATTTTCCATGACTTTCACCAAAACTTGTTAAAACAAGACGCTGACCTATAGAATTTCCCGGCAACATACTATCAAAGTTAACTGATGTTTATAATTCCTCATTCTGAAATTTGAAGAACATTTTTCTTATTATTGATTATTTTTTGGTAATATCTCATACCTGTTTAGAAATTATATAATTATTGAATAAAACATGTAATAATTATAATATATTCTTAAATATAATAATAACATATAAGATACATGCAAAATCGTGTAAATTATAAAGAATAATTTGCGCGGCCCTGCGAAGAATACATGTTATCTACGCAAAAGCGTTGTGGGTGAGGAGAATGCTTTTCACTCTATACAGGGTCGCGCCTTTTACCTCTCTGAACAATTTTTCTGAAAAATAATTTTAATCGATTAAGATTTTTGCGCCCATACGATTCATCTCCTCGACAAAATTTGGATATGAAACTTTGACTGATTCAGGATCTGTAACAGTACAATTTCCAACATACATCCCTGCAATACAAAATGACATGAATAGTCTATGGTCTTCTTCTGATATTAAATCGGCACCCGAAATATTTCCTGATGACTCTAAAATCATACCGTCTTCTTTTTCTTGAATGTTAATTCCGAGTTTTACTAATTCTCTTGAAATAATTGCAATTCTATCTGTTTCTTTTAATCTTGCATGTTTTACATTGAATATTTCAATTGGGGCTGATGAACATAATGCCAAAATTGCAAGTGGTGGAAGAAGATCTGGTGAATTACTCAAATCAAATTTTCCGCCGTTTAATTTTTCAGGCGATTTAATTTTAATTTGTTCATCATCCATAATAATTTCAACCCCTAATTGTTCTAAAATATCGATAAATACTTCATCTCCTTGAGGTAAATTTCCAATATCTCCCTTTATTGTAATGTCTTCTCCGTTTAGAACAGTTGCAGAAAGAAGAAGCGCGAGACTAGAAAAATCTATTGGAACAACAAATGTAGTTTCTTTATAAATTTGTGGAGTTATATTGTATCTCTTGTATGGGATTAGTGTTTGCACTGTTACTCCAAATTTTCGCATTGTAGCAACTGTGGCATCAAGATATGGTTTTGATACTAAATTTCCTTCTATGGTTAGATTGATTCCTTTCTCAGTTAGTGGTGCACAAATTAATAGTGCTGAAATAAATTGACTGGAAAAATTCCCTGGTATTTTTACTTCTCCTCCTACAATCTTTCCTTTAATTTTGATTGGTGGTTTTCCATCAGTTGAACTACATTGTGCTCCTATGCTTGATAATGCATCTAATAGTGGCTGCATTGGTCTTTTCTGCAAACTTGAATCTCCAGTTAGAATAATTTCATCATGATACAAACTGGCAATTCCTGATGCGATTCTCATTGTGGTTCCAGAGTTTTCTGTGTTAATTTCAGGTACTTTTGTGCCTAATTTTATAGAATTTTTAACGATTATTGATGAATCTCTAGTCTCAATTTCTGCTCCAAATTTCTTACAAGCCTCAATTGTTGCTTTAGTATCTGCTGAAAGCAAAACATTCTCTACAGTACTATTGTTTCCGGCAAGAGATGCGAGAAAAATTGCTCTATGTGTGTAGCTCTTGTTTGGGGGACAAATTATTTGTCCTGAGATTTTTGATTTTTCAATTTTACACTTCATGAACTTCTGCCTTTTTGTTGCTAATTTTTGAAACGATAATATTTCCTTCTAATGTTGAAAATACTTTTTTGATTGCAGATTCATTTTCTTTTTTTGTAATTGCTGCAATTGATGGTCCATTACCTGAAACTGATGCACCAAGTGCACCTTTTTCAATTAAATCTGTAATTATTTTGGGGTCTGAATTTAATATTGATGAAGTGGCTAATCCATTAATTATCATTGCATCCCAATAGTTTGCTTTTCTAGATAATTCCCATGCGTTTTCAAAAATAGATGATAAAATCTTGAGCTTTTTTAGATTTCCCCTTTTTCTATTTTTTGGAATAAAAATCACTGCTATTAAATTAGAAGGGCCTTTTTCAAATTGAATTCTTTTCTTTTTTGCATTATCTGTAACATTGAATCCCCCATAGTAGCAAGAACATGCGTCATCATATGCGCCGGTGATGCTGACTTTGGATTCAATTGATGCATCTACTCCTGCAAGTAAGATTTGTTGATCAGTAAATTTTGGTTTGAATATTTTTGCACATGCTAGAGCGATAGCTGATGAAATAGCACTAGAACTTTTTAATCCATAACCTGTAGGGATTTCTGAATCTAATGTAATTGAAATTTTGTTTTGTTCTAAATCTTTTTTTGAAACTATTTTTTCTACTGTTTTGTTAATTAAGCGAGAACTCAGGCTCTTATTTTCAGACTGTATTGAAATCCCTTTTCCGGGACTAGTCTCCACTGTTGCCTCTACTTTTAATTCGATTCCTAAGGTTGCTCCTTTTTGGTTTGCAATTGCATTTACTAATGAAACTGCCCCGTGGACTGTAGCCTTTGCTTTTGCCATCAAAATCCTCCTAACAATGCTTTTTTCATGGCATTATAAGGTGCTTCTATGCCGTGCCAAATCTCAAAAGATCTAACTGCTTGACCTAGAAGCATTTCATAACCATAAATTATAATCGCTTTTTCTGCTTTTGCTTTTTTAATAAAATCTGTATTCATTGGCATGTATACAATATCATACACAATTGTTTTTTCATTAATTCCTTTTAATTCAATCACACTGGATTCATTTTTGAGACCTACTGATGTGGCATTAACAATAATGTCGTAATCTTTTGCTGTATCTTTAATGTCTTCAATCTCTATTGCATTTGCATCTAGCCCAATTGTTTTTGCAAATTTTGAAAGATTAGTTGCTTTTTCTAATGTTCTGTTTGCAATGGTGATGCTTTTTGCTTTTTCTTTTGCAAATCCTGCAACTATTGCTCTTGCAGCACCCCCGGCCCCAATTAATAGAACTTTGACTCCGTTGATGTTTAATTCTTTTTTCTTAAGTGGTTCTAGAAATCCATCCATATCTGTGTTGTATCCTTTTAGAATCCCATCTTTGTTTGATACTGTATTGACAGCACCAATCAAACTACATGATTCATCAATTTTATCTAAATATTTCATCATCTCTATTTTATGTGGAATTGTAATGTTAAAACCGTCAATCTTTATTTTCTTTAATCCTCCAATACCGTCCTCTAACTCTCCTTTTGGAATTCTATATGCAATGTATGATGAATCTAAATCTAATTCTCTAAATGCTGCACTGTGAATATTTGGTGATAATGAATGATCAATAGGATCTCCGATTACTGCAAATGATTTACCCATCTTATTTCCTTGAGTATTATGATTGATTTAAACTCTCAACTATTATGATGTTATTTTTTTAAATTAGTAATTTTTTTCACTTCATCTACACTGAATTGTCCTGGAGCTATGGCTTTTCCTAGTGAGACATAGGTGTATGGACTACCCAAATACAGGCACAAAATTCTCGAAATTCTACCATAATCTCCCATTGCAAAAGAAATCAAATTATTTTTCCCTTTTTTACTATACAGTTCCAACATTCTAGTTGAATCATCTGTTGATTTTGCAGTGCTTACTATTTTTACATTTGATGAAAATTTACTCATTTGAGTTATCTTCTTTTTTAACTCTGAAGAACTTGGGGTCTTTTTAAAATCATGCCATGAAACAAGTAATTTTGTTTTTGTTGATTTCAAATACTTTGTTAATACTGAATTTTTCTTTAATGTGTTAAATTCTACATCTAGTAAGAATGGATTGTACTCTGCAATTAATTTTAGAATTGCAATTCTTTCTTTTTCATTCCCTGAAAACTTTCCACCTTCATTTGTTGGTCTTAATGTGCATACTATTCTATTCAGATCTTTCTTTATCATTTCTAATGTTTCTGGAATTTGTCCAACTTTAAGAAAATCAAATCTCACTTCTACAAAATCTGATTTTGCAAGAGCAATTTTTAATATTTTTTTAGTTTTTGCTGGTGTTTGTTCTGCAATAGAGACACATGTTTTGTATTTCATTTTTCTAAAATATATTCATCAGAAACTTCCATTCCAAAGTGTCTGCCTGTTGCAGGCTTTGAATGCACCATTACTGTATCTCCTTTCTTTAGATGGGTGACTGAAACTAGCTGTCCGTTTGATTTTACAAATCGAATTGTCTCTGCATCTTGTGCAATAATTCCACCGGTTTCTCCTCCTACGGTTGCTTTTATCATCAACATTGGTCTGCGTTCAATTTTTGATCTTCCTACAGTAGCTCTTCTTGCTTTGCCTTTTGAATTAAGAATTAACACTTCAGAACCTGTCTCTATTTCTGAGAGATAGTTTGTTGATCCATCTGGAGATAATGTATAGCAATGAACTGCACCTGCATTTACTCTAAATGGTCTTGGTGATGTAAATGATGATCCTACTGATTCATTATGAACTAGAAACAAAAAGTTTGATCTACTACCAATCAACATGCCTTCTCCTTTGTGAAGCATAGATGCAGTATCTACACAAACTCGTTCTCCATCCCCTACCTCCTTAATTTCTGTAATCTTTGCTGGCTTCATATCGAAACTCTTTGTTCCCAAGTATACCATGACTTCACGAACTTCATTAATCGATGATGTGCTGAAGATTACTCCATCTACCCCCACTTCTAAAATTGAAAACATCTTCCTGACTTCTTCAGGGGTTCTAGCTATGGCGAAGATTTTGGTGTGAATTTTATGTAATTTTGCAATAATATTTTCTAGTGGAATAATTTTCCAGTCTTTTACCTCGATTACTACAAAGTCTAACCCTTTTTTGGCTATGTTGAGAACATTTTCAATATCGGAGTTTGATAGAATTTGGAATTTTCTTCCAATTTTCTTGCCCTTTGGTTTTGGGCCGTCTTTTTCTAATACTACATAATTTGCTGCACTAGAAGGAAATACTGTTCGAAGTTTAGTTTTTTTCTTACCTAATTTTTTTGGGTCAAGATATACCATCTTGATTCCTTCCTCTTCCAATTGAGGGAGAAACTTAGCTAATTGTGCTTGTGACACTTTGGGTGAAATTATTAATTCTCTTGATTTACTCAATTTTTTTCATTGCTTCCTTTGCTGTTCCTTTTCTGAAAATTATTTCGGCTAATGCTTCTATCATTTTTTCAGGTGTTTTGTGTGCAAAGATGTTTCTACCATATGTAACTCCTTTAGCTCCTGCAGTCATTGCATCCTCAGTCATTTGAAGAATATCTAAATCTGTTTTAGCTTTTGGTCCGCCGGCAATTACAATTGGAACTGGTGTACTTTTTACAATTTTTGCAAATGAATCAACATCACCTGTGTACAATGTTTTTACAATATCTGCACCACACTCTGCTCCAATTCTTGCAACATGTGCAACAACTTCTGGGTCATGTGGATTTTTGATATTTTCTCCTCTTGGGTACATCATTGCTAAAAGTGGCATTCCCCATCTGTGACATTGATCTGCAGTCATTCCGAGCTGCTCTAACATCTCTGGTTCTTCTTTGCCTCCAATGTTGATATGTAATGAAACTCCGTCAGCTCCCATGGCTGCTGCTTCTTTTACTGTTCCAGTTAACATTTTACGATTTGGTGCTAATGATAATGATGTACTACTTGAAAAATGAACTAAAATTCCTATTTTGGTTGGCTTTGGTAATGCTTTGAGAATCCCTTTGTTGATAATTACACTTGTGAGTCCATGTCCTTCACATTTGTAAATTGTTGATACTGGATCTTCGAGACCTTCAATAGGTCCGTTAGAAATGCCGTGATCCATTGGAATACACAACATTCTTCCTTTTCTAAGAATTCGATTAAGTCTAATTTGATTTCCTGATACCATGATTTGATCTGATTTTTGTGCCCTACTTAAAAATAACGTGAATCTTTGAACTCATATTTCTCAAAAATTGCGCACAAATCACTTATTTTGTTTATTTCTTTTTTGCTCATTATTCCTATCAAGGATTAAATAGAAATTCCAAAGGATTATGATTACTTGAGTCAGACAACTGAGCAGATACAAAAAAGTGATATCAAAGATATTTTAGAAAATTCCCTTAATGGCAAGAGGCCTGGGTCTGAAGATGTTTTGAGATTATTGGAATCTGATGATATTCATTTGATGGGCCTTACTGCTGGTCATCTAACAAGGAAACAATTTGGCAAGAAAGCATCTTTTGTAAATAACATTATTTTGAATTACACCAATGTCTGCATTACTGATTGCAAGTTTTGTGCATTTTATAGATCTCCTGGCGCTGAGGATTCTTACACCTTAACCCTTGATGAAATTGAAACCAGAGTCAAAACTTCTTGTGAAATGTTTAAGATCAGACAAGTTCTGATTCAAGGCGGCCATAATCCTAATTTGAAAATTGAATATTATGAAGATGCATTTAGAATGATTAGAGAAAAATTTCCTTTAGTTGGAGTTCATGGATTATCTACATCTGAAATTGACATGATTGCAAGAGTTGAAAAATCATCAACTAAAGAAATCTTGTCTAGATTAAAAGATGCTGGATTACAATCAATTCCAGGAGCTGGTGCTGAAATTTTAACTGATTCAGTTAAAGAAATTATCAGTCCTAAAAAAATCTCTAGTGCTGATTGGATTAGAATTATGGATGAGGCACATACTTTGGGTATTCCGGGTTCTGCAACTATGATGTATGGTAGTGTAGAAAACAATAATGATATTGTTGAGCACTTTTCTAAAATTGTAAAACTACAAGAAAAGACCAAAGGTTTCATGGCATTTATTCCATGGAATTTTGAACCAAACAATACCTTGATGCAAGAAGAAGGTATTGTTGAATATGGTACTGGTGGAACTCAATTATTGAAAATGATTGCAATCTCTAGACTAGTCCTTGATGGATTAATCCCTCACATCCAATCCTCCTGGCTAACCAATGGAGTTGGAATGGCTCAACTAGCCTTACAATATGGTGCTGATGACTTTGGTGGCACACTCATTGGAGAAGAAGTGGTTTCATGTACTGGTGCACGTTCGACTGAACTAACTGATAAAATAATTATTGACGCTATACATCAAATTGGCTATCAAGTAGAAGAGCGAGATAATTTCTATAATCCTATTTCTGTATCATAATCCATAACTGGACCATTTAGAATCTACTAGATCTTTTGTCTTATCATCAACTTTGACTAGTTGTTGAATTTCTCTTTCATATCCTTCTTCTTTGGTTTTTTGAGTTGCATCAATTCCCATCTTAGAACCCAAGTTCACCAGTGGTGATGCTGGATCTAGTGTATCTGTTGGAGTGTGGTTGATTATGGTAGTGTCTCTTGCTGCGTCTGCTCTTGTAGTGATTGCCCAAATTACATCATTGATATCATGAACATTGACATCCTCATCTACAACAACGAACATTTTTGTGAGTGATAACTGTCCCATTCCCCAAAGACCCATCATGACTTTTTTTGCTTGTCCTGGATATCTTTTCTTTATTGATATTATTGCAAATCCTTGGAACCATCCTGCTGCTGGCATGCTAAAGTCTACCACTTCTGGGTGGAACATTTGAATTAAAGGCAAAAATGAACGCTCAATTACTTTGCCAATGAATGCATCTTCTAGAATTGGTTTTCCAACAACTGTTGTAACGTAAATCGGATCTTTTCTTCGCATAATTCCTGTTAGTGTAAATGTTGGGTATGGCTCCACTGGAGTATAGTATCCTGTATGATCACCAAATGGTCCCTCATCTCTAATGTCTGCAGGATCTACGTATCCTTCTAAAACAATCTCTGCATTTGCTGGAACATCCAAATCGATTGTTTTACACTTTACAGTTTTGATTCCTTCTTTTCTTGTAATTCCTGCAAAGAGATACTTGTCTAGTCCTTCAGGAACTGGTGCAATTGATGAAAATATTGTAGCAGGCTCCCCTCCAATGATAATTGCAGTAGGGATTTTCTCTCCTCTTTCTTTTGAAATCTCACTGTGATGTGCACCTCTCTTGTGTTTTTGCCAGTGCATTAGTGCATGAGTTTTATCAACAATTTGCATTCTGTAAACTCCTAAATTTCTAACTCCAGTTTCTGGATGTTTTGTTGCAACTAATCCTAGAGTGATGAAACGACCTGCATCATCAGGCCATGATTTTAGAATTGGTAAATCCTCAAATGATGCATCACTTGATGTAATCTCAGTTACTGGTCCGCTTGTTTCTGATTTAGGAAATGATGCAGTCATTTTGGTAAGTTCTGGAAGTTTTTTAATTTTATTTAGTAATCCTGATGGCATATCCATCTTTGTCATATCTGCAATACGTTGACCAATCTCAGTAAAGTCAGTCATTTCTAATCCTATCTCTAATCTCTTCATAGAACCAAATGCATTTCCTAAAACTGGCATGTCGTATCCTTTTACATTTTCAAAAAGTAATGCTGGACCATTTGAATACATTTCACGTCTCATGATTTCAGCAATTTCTAAATCTGAATCCACTTCTGTTTTAATTCTCTTTAATTCGCCTTGCTTTTCAAGCTCAGAAATGAAATCTCTAATACCTTCTATTCCCACATTGATTCTCTAGTCAGATCAAGTATAAGCTTAACTGGTTTTACATTGGTGGCAGTTCTGTTTTTCTATCATGTCCGCCAGAACCAAATTTACAGTAAAAACATAATTCTGATTCCATGTACCTTAATTGCTCAATTTTAATTGCTCCCAATTTTAATGCGATTTTTGTTAGAATTCTGTACTTTAATGGCATTGCAGGAATTACTTCATCCAAGTATACTCTATAATGATCTGGACAGAACTTTAGAGTAACTTTTGATGGCTCTTTGCCTTTTTCATTAACTTGCTTTGTAAAATTGATCTGCTCTCTGATGTATTCATGTTTAGGACATGGACAGTCTTTGCCTCCTGGATGTTTGTAGGCTGGAGTATTCTTCCAATCAAAATCTGGATATTCTTTTTCAAAGTCATCCATATGATCAATTATGCAATTTAGCATATAAAACTTGATCAGAATTAGTTGGCGTAATCAACCCAAATGTACATAAACCCCGGATTAACCTTCAAAATTATGGCAGCTGCTAAAAAGCAAACAAAACAAGATCTTGAAAACAAGATTGCCGAATTAGAAGCAAAGCTAAATCAATTATCTACTCAGCTAGAGTCAAAACCAGCAGAAACTAAACCTGCTGAGGTTAAACCAGCTGAAACTGCAAAACCAAAACCAACCTTACCAAAAGGTTCTGAGGTTAAACCAGCTGAAACTGCAAAACCAAAACCAACCTTACCAAAAGGTTCTG